>NZ_JBBOTR010000001.1:90000-287500 GCF_038005725.1 Bacillus sp. FSL R12-0074 | reverse complement strand
TAACATAAAAAGGCAATCCTTACCTTCAATTTATATTTAAACGTATTACTTTATCATCCAAATTTTATTTTATACCGTTTCTATTTCATTCTTTTTTTCATCTTTAGGGTTATTAAATTTATGGATTTTAACCTTCGGTAAATAAAAATAAACACAAAAAAACCTAAGTCGAAACGACTTAGGTTTTTGCTTGGCGACGTCCTACTCTCACAGGGACAAGGTCCCAACTACCATCGGCGCTAGAGAGCTTAACTTCCGTGTTCGGTATGGGAACGGGTGTGACCTCTCTGCCATCATCACCAAACTGATGAAGGTATATTCCTTCAAAACTAGATAACATTAGCTTCATATTATATGGTTAAGTCCTCGATCTATTAGTATTCGTCAGCTCCACATGTCACCATGCTTCCACCTCGAACCTATCAACCTGATCATCTTTCAGGGATCTTACTAGCTTACGCTATGGGAAATCTCATCTTGAGGGGGGCTTCATGCTTAGATGCTTTCAGCACTTATCCCTTCCGCACATAGCTACCCAGCTATGCCCTTGGCAGAACAACTGGTACACCAGCGGTGCGTCCATCCCGGTCCTCTCGTACTAAGGACAGCTCCTCTCAAATTTCCTGCGCCCACGACGGATAGGGACCGAACTGTCTCACGACGTTCTGAACCCAGCTCGCGTACCGCTTTAATGGGCGAACAGCCCAACCCTTGGGACCGACTACAGCCCCAGGATGCGATGAGCCGACATCGAGGTGCCAAACCTCCCCGTCGATGTGGACTCTTGGGGGAGATAAGCCTGTTATCCCCGGGGTAGCTTTTATCCGTTGAGCGATGGCCCTTCCATGCGGAACCACCGGATCACTAAGCCCGACTTTCGTCCCTGCTCGACTTGTAGGTCTCGCAGTCAAGCTCCCTTATGCCTTTGCACTCTACGAATGATTTCCAACCATTCTGAGGGAACCTTTGGGCGCCTCCGTTACACTTTAGGAGGCGACCGCCCCAGTCAAACTGCCCACCTGACACTGTCTCCCGGGTCGATAAGACCCGTAGGTTAGAATTTCAATACAGTCAGGGCGGTATCCCACCAGCGCCTCCACCGAAGCTAGCGCTCCGGTTTCAATGGCTCCCGCCTATCCTGTACAAACTGTACCAAAATTCAATATCAGGCTACAGTAAAGCTCCACGGGGTCTTTCCGTCCTGTCGCGGGTAACCTGCATCTTCACAGGTACTATAATTTCACCGAGTCTCTGGTTGAGACAGTGCCCAAATCGTTACACCTTTCGTGCGGGTCGGAACTTACCCGACAAGGAATTTCGCTACCTTAGGACCGTTATAGTTACGGCCGCCGTTTACTGGGGCTTCAGTTCAGAGCTTCGCTTACGCTAACCCCTCTCCTTAACCTTCCAGCACCGGGCAGGTGTCAGCCCCTATACTTCGCCTTACGGCTTCGCAGAGACCTGTGTTTTTGCTAAACAGTCGCTTGGGCCTATTCACTGCGGCTTTCCGTTAAGAAAGCACCCCTTCTCCCGAAGTTACGGGGTCATTTTGCCGAGTTCCTTAACCAGAGTTCTCTCGCACACCTTAGGATTCTCTCCTCGCCTACCTGTGTCGGTTTGCGGTACAGGCACCTTTTATCTCGCTAGAAGCTTTTCTTGGCAGCGGGGAATCAAAGACTTCGCTCCATAAGGAGCTTCCCCATCACAGCTCAGCCTTCACGATAAGCGGATTTGCCTACTTATCAGCCTAACTGCTTGGACGTGCACAACCAATCGCACGCTTCTTCTATCCTTCTGCGTCCCTCCATTGCTCAAACGATAAAGAGGTGGTACAGGAATATCAACCTGTTGTCCATCGCCTACGCCTGTCGGCCTCGGCTTAGGTCCTGACTAACCCTGAGCGGACGAGCCTTCCTCAGGAAACCTTAGGCATTCGGTGGACGGGATTCTCACCCGTCTTTCGCTACTCATACCGGCATTCTCACTTCTAAGCGCTCCACCAGTCCTTCCGGTCTGACTTCACTGCACTTAGAACGCTCCCCTACCACTGATACCATTGGTATCAATTCGCAGCTTCGGTGGTGTATTTAGCCCCGGTACATTTTCGGCGCAGAGTCACTCGACTAGTGAGCTATTACGCACTCTTTAAATGGTGGCTGCTTCTGAGCCAACATCCTAGTTGTCTAAGCAACTCCACATCCTTTTCCACTTAATACACACTTTGGGACCTTAGCTGGCGATCTGGGCTGTTTCCCTCTTGACTACGGATCTTATCACTCGCAGTCTGACTCCTAAGGATAAGTCATTGGCATTCGGAGTTTGACTGAATTCGGTAATCCGATGAGGACCCCTAGTTCAATCAGTGCTCTACCTCCAAGACTCTTACACTTAAGGCTAGCCCTAAAGCTATTTCGGGGAGAACCAGCTATCTCCAGGTTCGATTGGAATTTCTCCGCTACCCACACCTCATCCCCGCACTTTTCAACGTGCGTGGGTTCGGGCCTCCATTCAGTGTTACCTGAACTTCACCCTGGACATGGGTAGATCACCTGGTTTCGGGTCTACGACCACGTACTAAACGCCCTATTCAGACTCGCTTTCGCTGCGGCTCCGCCTCTTCAGCTTAACCTTGCACGGGATCGTAACTCGCCGGTTCATTCTACAAAAGGCACGCCATCACCCATTAACGGGCTCTGACTATTTGTAGGCACACGGTTTCAGGATCTCTTTCACTCCCCTTCCGGGGTGCTTTTCACCTTTCCCTCACGGTACTGGTTCACTATCGATCACTAGGGAGTATTTAGCCTTGGGAGATGGTCCTCCCAGATTCCGACGGAATTTCACGTGTTCCGCCGTACTCAGGATACATTCAAGAGAGAACGAAGTTTCGACTACGGGGTTATTACCCTCTGTGACGGACCTTTCCAGGTCGCTTCGTCTACCTCGTTCCTTTGTAACTCCGTATAGAATGTCCTACAACCCCAAGAGGCAAGCCTCTTGGTTTGGGCTAGATTCCGTTTCGCTCGCCGCTACTCAGGAAATCGCATTTGCTTTCTCTTCCTCCAGGTACTTAGATGTTTCAGTTCCCTGGGTCTGTCTTCCATACCCTATGTATTCAGGTAAGGATACCATACCATTACGTATAGTGGGTTTCCCCATTCGGAAATCTTCGGATCAAAGCTTACTTACAGCTCCCCGAAGCATATCGGCGTTAGTCCCGTCCTTCATCGACTCCTAGTGTCAAGGCATCCACCGTGCGCCCTTTCTAACTTAACCAAACTAAAATTAAAAAAATATGAGCTACACTGTTATCTAGTTTTCAAAGAACATACATTTAAACTTGAGAGATAGTTCTCTCAAAACTGAACGAAACAAAACAAGTCAACGTTTATTGATGAACTGCGTTCATCAATTCTCCATAGAAAGGAGGTGATCCAGCCGCACCTTCCGATACGGCTACCTTGTTACGACTTCACCCCAATCATCTGTCCCACCTTAGGCGGCTGGCTCCATAAAGGTTACCCCACCGACTTCGGGTGTTACAAACTCTCGTGGTGTGACGGGCGGTGTGTACAAGGCCCGGGAACGTATTCACCGCGGCATGCTGATCCGCGATTACTAGCGATTCCAGCTTCATGTAGGCGAGTTGCAGCCTACAATCCGAACTGAGAACGGTTTTATGAGATTAGCTCCACCTCGCGGTCTTGCAGCTCTTTGTACCGTCCATTGTAGCACGTGTGTAGCCCAGGTCATAAGGGGCATGATGATTTGACGTCATCCCCACCTTCCTCCGGTTTGTCACCGGCAGTCACCTTAGAGTGCCCAACTTAATGATGGCAACTAAGATCAAGGGTTGCGCTCGTTGCGGGACTTAACCCAACATCTCACGACACGAGCTGACGACAACCATGCACCACCTGTCACTCTGCTCCCGAAGGAGAAGCTCTATCTCTAGAGTTTTCAGAGGATGTCAAGACCTGGTAAGGTTCTTCGCGTTGCTTCGAATTAAACCACATGCTCCACCGCTTGTGCGGGCCCCCGTCAATTCCTTTGAGTTTCAGCCTTGCGGCCGTACTCCCCAGGCGGAGTGCTTAATGCGTTAACTTCAGCACTAAAGGGCGGAAACCCTCTAACACTTAGCACTCATCGTTTACGGCGTGGACTACCAGGGTATCTAATCCTGTTTGCTCCCCACGCTTTCGCGCCTCAGTGTCAGTTACAGACCAGAAAGTCGCCTTCGCCACTGGTGTTCCTCCATATCTCTACGCATTTCACCGCTACACATGGAATTCCACTTTCCTCTTCTGCACTCAAGTCTCCCAGTTTCCAATGACCCTCCACGGTTGAGCCGTGGGCTTTCACATCAGACTTAAGAAACCACCTGCGCGCGCTTTACGCCCAATAATTCCGGATAACGCTTGCCACCTACGTATTACCGCGGCTGCTGGCACGTAGTTAGCCGTGGCTTTCTGGTTAGGTACCGTCAAGGTGCCAGCTTATTCAACTAGCACTTGTTCTTCCCTAACAACAGAGTTTTACGACCCGAAAGCCTTCATCACTCACGCGGCGTTGCTCCGTCAGACTTTCGTCCATTGCGGAAGATTCCCTACTGCTGCCTCCCGTAGGAGTCTGGGCCGTGTCTCAGTCCCAGTGTGGCCGATCACCCTCTCAGGTCGGCTACGCATCGTCGCCTTGGTGAGCCGTTACCTCACCAACTAGCTAATGCGACGCGGGTCCATCCATAAGTGACAGCCGAAGCCGCCTTTCAATTTCGAACTATGCAGTTCAAAATATTATCCGGTATTAGCCCCGGTTTCCCGGAGTTATCCCAGTCTTATGGGTAGGTTACCCACGTGTTACTCACCCGTCCGCCGCTAACTTCATAAGAGCAAGCTCTTAATCCATTCGCTCGACTTGCATGTATTAGGCACGCCGCCAGCGTTCATCCTGAGCCAGGATCAAACTCTCCAATAAAGTTAGTTTGTCTAGCATCTAAAAATAAAAATTGACGTTCACGTTGTTTGTTTCGTTCAGTTTTCAAAGAACTTGTTTGCCGCTCATTTGCGACTCCCTTATGTTAACATTTTCATATTTCAATGTCAACCAAGTTTTTTTATTTCTTTTGTCGCTTTCTGCGTTGTTGCTATCGGCGACTTGTCCTATATTACACCTCAATACTCTAATCGTCAACACCTTTTTATAAAGAAGTTTAATTTAGTACATTTGCACTCTTTTAACTCTAGATAAGGACCTACAAAGATCTCATTAAAATAGAAACCATCATCTACTTTTCTTTACCAATCTATTCTTCTAAATACTATTCAATTTAGGCACTTCTCTATTTCAAAGGACTCGCTTCCCCCATCTTACCGAACTCATACAATTGATTCTTTTCAGCTAAACTAGCAACCTTATTTTAACAATTAATAGTATATAATTAGAAAGTTGCTTTATTTTTTATTACCGCTCCCTATCCCCCTTTGTTTATCAAGTTGTAATATCAATAACATTCTATTAGAAACAGGTGACGATATGAAAGATATACGTATTCTTATAGCAGATGACGATAAAGAAATTCGAGACTTATTAAAAAGATATTTAGAACGAGAATTATATATGGTAGATACTGCAATTAATGGAGAAGAAGCGTTGTGCTTATTTAACCAAAATAACTACAACCTCGTTATATTAGATCTTATGATGCCGAAAGTAGATGGTATCGAAGTGTGTAGAAAACTTAGAGATACAACCAACATTCCTATATTAATGCTAACTGCTAAAGATCACGAAGTTGATAAAATTTTGGGCTTAAGCATAGGTGCTGATGATTATATTACGAAACCTTTCAGTATTCACGAAGTGGTTGCAAGAGTAAAAGCCCTTATGCGACGTTTTTTAGTTCTTGGAAGTAACACTAACGTACAAGAGAAAACAACTTTAACATTTAAAGGACTAACTATCGATTTTAAAAAATACACAGTCCATACGAACGGAAAAGAAATCAACTTAACTGGAAAAGAACTTGAACTATTAAAATTCTTCGCTTCAAACCCAGAGCAAGTATTTACGAAAACACAACTCTTTCGGAATGTATGGGACGATAATTATATAGAAGATGATAATACAGTTATGGTGCATATTAGAAAGCTTAGAAAGAAAATAGAAATTGATTCTTCCAATCCAAAATTCATTCAGACTGTATGGGGAATCGGTTATAAGTTTGTAGGTGAAAAGGTTGAAAAATGATAAGGTCCTCTTTCTTATTTCATTACAACTTATCATTTGCGGACTTTTAAATATAGATATGGGATACCATGTAAAAATATCTTTATTTATTGCTCTTATCATAATCACAATATATCTTTTCTTTTCAAGAGTTCACTTTATTCAAAGCAACGAATCGATGGTTACTAAATTAAGCCGTGCACTTAAAGGGAATTTACAAACGAGGCTATTCACAAATAACGACCGTTCACTAAATAGTATCGTGTTTTCAATAAACGACTTAATAACTGCATTAGAAAAGGGTCAGATCGAAGCAAGGAAATCCCAAGAAGCTAGAAAACAACTTTTATCTAATATCTCACATGATATCCGGACACCACTTACTTCTATTATTGGATATATTGATGCTTTAAAAGATGATGTCGCTGCTTCTGAAGTAGAAAAGCAAGAATATCTTGAAATACTTTATAAGAAATCGAATGACTTAAAACATCTGGTCGATGAAATCTTTAATATGGCCAAGCTAGATGCTGATGAGTTTCCATTAAAAGAAGAAGAACTCGATTTTTCTGAGGTTACTAGAGAAGTATTAATCGAATTTTTACCCGAGCTATCAAAACATAACATTGAACTACAAGTTCTCATACCAGAATCTACTTCCCCTATTATTGCAGATCACCTTAGCCTTATACGAATTATAGGTAATCTAATAAAAAACGCTATCCATCACGGAAAAGCTGGGAAAATAGTAGGAGTCGAACTACTAGAAACCAATACAGAATATGAGATTCTTATTTGGGACAAGGGACCCGGTATTCCAAAACATGATTTACAAAACGTATTTAAGCGGATGTACCGCAGCGAACAATCAAGAAATCCTTCTTACGGTGGTAGTGGCCTCGGACTTTCTATTTCTAAAGCCCTCGTTGAAAAAAATGGTGGGCGTATATGGGTTGACAGTATTCCCTGGGAACGAACTACTTTTGGTTTTTCCGTCCCAAAACACACTACTTTTAAGAAATAGTTAAGAAATGATTAATATGCAGTTAAACCTTCCTTTTTATTATGTAATTAAGAACTTATAGAAAGTAGGTGCCCCCTATAAATACAATTATAAAAACGACAAACCTTACTAAAGTTTATGGGAACCAAAAGTCAGTAGATAATCTAAATATAAATGTACAGCAAGGAGAGATTTATGGATTCATAGGGCGTAACGGTGCTGGTAAAACAACTACAATCCGTATGCTGCTTAGTCTTATAAAACCTACAAGTGGAAATATAGAAATATTCGGTGAGGATTTACTTCGGAATCCAAAAGACATTTTAAGAAGAATTGGTTCTATCGTTGAAGTCCCAGGGTTTTATGAAAACTTAACTGCAAGAGAGAACTTATTAATTAATGCAAAGATAATTGGAGTTCACAAAAGGAATGCAATTGAAGAAGCATTAGAAATTGTAGGCTTGCAGCACGAAACAAAAAAATTAGTAGGAAAATACTCTTTAGGAATGAAGCAACGCTTAGGAATCGCACGTGCTCTTCTCCATTATCCTGAACTACTCATACTAGATGAACCAACTAACGGACTAGATCCAATCGGTATTAAAGAAATGCGAAAACTCATTAAATCTTTAGCTCAAGAAAGAAATATAACGATACTCATTTCTAGTCATATATTAGCTGAGGTGGAACAACTAGTCGATCGTATGGGAATTATTCATGAAGGAAGGTTATTAGAAGAAGTTTCTCTTGATACACTGCGTAAAGCCAATCGTAAGTACATAGAATTCCAAGTAAATAATGATAATAAAGCTGCGATGCTATTAGAAAATCATTTTCAAATTTTTGATTATGAGGTACATGATGAAGGAAATATTCGCGTTTATTCTCACTTGGGACAGCAAGGACACATCAACAGAACGTTAGTTCGTAACGATATTGAAGTATTAAAAATTGTGATGAGCGAAGATAGACTAGAAGATTATTTCACCAAACTAGTTGGGGGTGGCACAATTGGTTAATCTGCTTTATACAGAACTATTAAAATTGAAACGATCCAATATGTTTTTGATTAGTATTATCGGAGCAGGTGTCGCGCCATTTTTAGTGGTTGTAGCTTCTTATATACACATGAAGACAAAGCAACCTACTCCAACTATTTTATTTGGTCAACTGTTCACTGAAGTTAACCTATACACTACTTTAATTATAGGATTCCCCTTATATGGAGTTGTGATCGCTTATCTATTTACCCGTGAATACACGGAAGATACATTAAAAAATTTGCTAACTATCCCAGTATCACGTATTAGCTTTATTATAAGTAAGTTTATCCTTCTATTCCTTTGGATCATGATGCTAACTTTAGTTGCTTGGACGCTAACTTTATTATTAGGGCTAATAGGTAGCTTCCCTCGGTTTAGTATCACCTTACTTTTAGGCTCTCTCATAAAATTTTTAATATGTGGTGGACTTCTCTTTCTTTTGTCTTCACCTATTGTACTACTAACTCTTGTAATGAAGACCTATGTACCGCCTATTATATTAACAATCATTATTACAATGACTAACCTTATGATCGTAAATTCAAAACATAAAGACCTATTCCCATGGACCGCTACTCTAGATATAGCAAATAACGAATTACAACCGACTTATCCACCAGAGTATTCTTATATCATCATTGCAGTAACAGCGATTTTCGGATTTATTACAACACTATTCTATTTTAAAAGAGTGGATATTCATTAATTTATAGGAGTGAAACTATGAGCGATCTTATCATTGCCTTCATACTTGGTATTGTAGAAGGGTTAGCTGAATTTTTACCCATCTCTTCTACTGGCCATCTTATATTAGTCGGACATTTATTAGGTTTTGAAGGAGAAAGGGCAAAAACGTTTGAAATTGTCATACAGTTAGGGGCAATTTTAGCTATCGCGATTTTATATCATAAACGCCTTGTTTCTTTATGTAATATTAAACCCCTTCTACGGAAAGAGAAAAAATTCAATGCATTACATGTTTTTCTCGGTGTATTCCCAGCAGTAGTTGTTGGCTTATTATTACATGATGTTATTAAAGCATACTTATTCCAGCCGTATACTGTCGTAATCGGACTTGTAGCAGGAGCATTTCTTATGATTTTTGCAGAAGCAAAAAAAGCAGAGGTAACCGCTTTTTCACTAGATGATTTAACATACCGTCAAGCATTAACAATTGGATTATTTCAATGCTTAGCAGTATATCCTGGATTCTCAAGGGCTGGCTCTACTATTTCTGGAGGTCTATTAGCGAAAGTAAATTATAAGGCTGCATCTGAGTTCTCTTTTCTCATTGCTCTTCCTGTAATGGTTGGAGCTACAGGCTTAGACTTATTAAAAAGTTGGAAGTATTTAAGTGCGGCTGATATTCCTATGTTTGCTATAGGATTCATTACCTCTTTTATAGTAGCAATGCTAGCGGTAGTAACCTTCCTGAAGCTTTTAGAAAAGATAGGTTTAAAACCTTTTGCATATTATCGTATTTTGTTAGCTATTGTATTTACACTTTTCGTATTGCTATAGCTTCATATAAGTCACATATTATTAAACCGATATTCAAGGAATATCGGTTTTTATCTATTTCACCTCTAGTATTACTCACTTCAATATGGCATAGTGGATAATAGATCAATATTAATAATTAGAATATTCTTTATTTCTAATCAACACTTCATTAAAATATGTAACGTTAAAAGCTATATTTGAAATCCGAACCTAGTAATAGCATTTCTTCTTTATACACATATACTGAAGTAAAAATAAGCACCTCAATTGATTGAGTCTACCCATTACACCACGATAGAACTAATGTTCTCACCCCTTTGCTATACATCACTTCTTCCTTGTTTCTATATTTATGGAAGAGAAGTACGTGTAGGTGATCGGGCATTGACCCTAACTTTATTGCAGCCCAAATCACAAATAGACTACATAACAACTATATCCATTACCATACGAAACAATTCGAAAATCAAACATCCCGTCTATTAATATGGGCGTCTACGGGGAAAATGGTCATAAATGGACAGAACAAGTTTATAAACCATATTCCTTCAGCGTATTACTTGTATTAATCCGTAATACAACAACCCAGATTTTATATGACTACAAAACTATTACAAATAAGCAAGTTGCTCAAGGCTTATAAAAAAATTAAAGTGAGGTAAATATACAAATGAATCCATTAGCACAATCATATTGGGATACTTATTGGAGAAACAATAAAAAACCAGAATCTGTTACAGCTTGGCAATTTGGTGATTCTCCTGATTATCTCGCTCAATTAGTCATTGATGGTGTGAAAACCGCAACATGCTCGGGCCATATTTTTTATGAATTAGAAAATGAACCACTACCAACAATTAACGATTATAGTATTGTACTCAATAGTCAGGATGAACCTGTAGCTATTATTAAGACAATAGAAGTAACTATAATGCCAATGAATGAAGTAACTGAAGAATTCGCTATCGCTGAAGGCGAAGGCGATCGTACCTATAGTTACTGGAGAGATACCCATATTCAGTTTTTTACAAAGGAACTAAGCGAACTTGGTCTTAGTTTTTCTGAAGATATGCTGCTCGTTTGCGAACGTTTTAAGCTTATCGATGTAAAAAACAAAGTGAAGCTATGATAAATAACGATTTTACCGGAAACCCATACTAGATAAATACATTTATCTTTAAACAAATAAGCTTGTTATCAATGGATTTCTTGAGCCATTAATAACAAGCTTATTTCATTAAACACAAAAAAGACGAGTCATTATGACTCGTCTTAAAGTTGCTTGGCGACGTCCTACTCTCACAGGGACAAGGTCCCAACTACCATCGGCGCTAGAGAGCTTAACTTCCGTGTTCGGTATGGGAACGGGTGTGACCTCTCTGCCATCATCACCAAACTGATGAAGGTATATTCCTTCAAAACTAGATAACATTAGCTTCATATTATATGGTTAAGTCCTCGATCTATTAGTATTCGTCAGCTCCACATGTCACCATGCTTCCACCTCGAACCTATCAACCTGATCATCTTTCAGGGATCTTACTAGCTTACGCTATGGGAAATCTCATCTTGAGGGGGGCTTCATGCTTAGATGCTTTCAGCACTTATCCCTTCCGCACATAGCTACCCAGCTATGCCCTTGGCAGAACAACTGGTACACCAGCGGTGCGTCCATCCCGGTCCTCTCGTACTAAGGACAGCTCCTCTCAAATTTCCTGCGCCCACGACGGATAGGGACCGAACTGTCTCACGACGTTCTGAACCCAGCTCGCGTACCGCTTTAATGGGCGAACAGCCCAACCCTTGGGACCGACTACAGCCCCAGGATGCGATGAGCCGACATCGAGGTGCCAAACCTCCCCGTCGATGTGGACTCTTGGGGGAGATAAGCCTGTTATCCCCGGGGTAGCTTTTATCCGTTGAGCGATGGCCCTTCCATGCGGAACCACCGGATCACTAAGCCCGACTTTCGTCCCTGCTCGACTTGTAGGTCTCGCAGTCAAGCTCCCTTATGCCTTTGCACTCTACGAATGATTTCCAACCATTCTGAGGGAACCTTTGGGCGCCTCCGTTACACTTTAGGAGGCGACCGCCCCAGTCAAACTGCCCACCTGACACTGTCTCCCGGGTCGATAAGACCCGTAGGTTAGAATTTCAATACAGTCAGGGCGGTATCCCACCAGCGCCTCCACCGAAGCTAGCGCTCCGGTTTCAATGGCTCCCGCCTATCCTGTACAAACTGTACCAAAATTCAATATCAGGCTACAGTAAAGCTCCACGGGGTCTTTCCGTCCTGTCGCGGGTAACCTGCATCTTCACAGGTACTATAATTTCACCGAGTCTCTGGTTGAGACAGTGCCCAAATCGTTACACCTTTCGTGCGGGTCGGAACTTACCCGACAAGGAATTTCGCTACCTTAGGACCGTTATAGTTACGGCCGCCGTTTACTGGGGCTTCAGTTCAGAGCTTCGCTTACGCTAACCCCTCTCCTTAACCTTCCAGCACCGGGCAGGTGTCAGCCCCTATACTTCGCCTTACGGCTTCGCAGAGACCTGTGTTTTTGCTAAACAGTCGCTTGGGCCTATTCACTGCGGCTTTCCGTTAAGAAAGCACCCCTTCTCCCGAAGTTACGGGGTCATTTTGCCGAGTTCCTTAACCAGAGTTCTCTCGCACACCTTAGGATTCTCTCCTCGCCTACCTGTGTCGGTTTGCGGTACAGGCACCTTTTATCTCGCTAGAAGCTTTTCTTGGCAGCGGGGAATCAAAGACTTCGCTCCATAAGGAGCTTCCCCATCACAGCTCAGCCTTCACGATAAGCGGATTTGCCTACTTATCAGCCTAACTGCTTGGACGTGCACAACCAATCGCACGCTTCTTCTATCCTTCTGCGTCCCTCCATTGCTCAAACGATAAAGAGGTGGTACAGGAATATCAACCTGTTGTCCATCGCCTACGCCTGTCGGCCTCGGCTTAGGTCCTGACTAACCCTGAGCGGACGAGCCTTCCTCAGGAAACCTTAGGCATTCGGTGGACGGGATTCTCACCCGTCTTTCGCTACTCATACCGGCATTCTCACTTCTAAGCGCTCCACCAGTCCTTCCGGTCTGACTTCACTGCACTTAGAACGCTCCCCTACCACTGATACCATTGGTATCAATTCGCAGCTTCGGTGGTGTATTTAGCCCCGGTACATTTTCGGCGCAGAGTCACTCGACTAGTGAGCTATTACGCACTCTTTAAATGGTGGCTGCTTCTGAGCCAACATCCTAGTTGTCTAAGCAACTCCACATCCTTTTCCACTTAATACACACTTTGGGACCTTAGCTGGCGATCTGGGCTGTTTCCCTCTTGACTACGGATCTTATCACTCGCAGTCTGACTCCTAAGGATAAGTCATTGGCATTCGGAGTTTGACTGAATTCGGTAATCCGATGAGGACCCCTAGTTCAATCAGTGCTCTACCTCCAAGACTCTTACACTTAAGGCTAGCCCTAAAGCTATTTCGGGGAGAACCAGCTATCTCCAGGTTCGATTGGAATTTCTCCGCTACCCACACCTCATCCCCGCACTTTTCAACGTGCGTGGGTTCGGGCCTCCATTCAGTGTTACCTGAACTTCACCCTGGACATGGGTAGATCACCTGGTTTCGGGTCTACGACCACGTACTAAACGCCCTATTCAGACTCGCTTTCGCTGCGGCTCCGCCTCTTCAGCTTAACCTTGCACGGGATCGTAACTCGCCGGTTCATTCTACAAAAGGCACGCCATCACCCATTAACGGGCTCTGACTATTTGTAGGCACACGGTTTCAGGATCTCTTTCACTCCCCTTCCGGGGTGCTTTTCACCTTTCCCTCACGGTACTGGTTCACTATCGATCACTAGGGAGTATTTAGCCTTGGGAGATGGTCCTCCCAGATTCCGACGGAATTTCACGTGTTCCGCCGTACTCAGGATACATTCAAGAGAGAACGAAGTTTCGACTACGGGGTTATTACCCTCTGTGACGGACCTTTCCAGGTCGCTTCGTCTACCTCGTTCCTTTGTAACTCCGTATAGAATGTCCTACAACCCCAAGAGGCAAGCCTCTTGGTTTGGGCTAGATTCCGTTTCGCTCGCCGCTACTCAGGAAATCGCATTTGCTTTCTCTTCCTCCAGGTACTTAGATGTTTCAGTTCCCTGGGTCTGTCTTCCATACCCTATGTATTCAGGTAAGGATACCATACCATTACGTATAGTGGGTTTCCCCATTCGGAAATCTTCGGATCAAAGCTTACTTACAGCTCCCCGAAGCATATCGGCGTTAGTCCCGTCCTTCATCGACTCCTAGTGTCAAGGCATCCACCGTGCGCCCTTTCTAACTTAACCAAACTAAAATTAAAAAAATATGAGCTACACTGTTATCTAGTTTTCAAAGAACATACATTTAAACTTGAGAGATAGTTCTCTCAAAACTGAACGAAACAAAACAAGTCAACGTTTATTGATGAACTGCGTTCATCAATTCTCCATAGAAAGGAGGTGATCCAGCCGCACCTTCCGATACGGCTACCTTGTTACGACTTCACCCCAATCATCTGTCCCACCTTAGGCGGCTGGCTCCATAAAGGTTACCCCACCGACTTCGGGTGTTACAAACTCTCGTGGTGTGACGGGCGGTGTGTACAAGGCCCGGGAACGTATTCACCGCGGCATGCTGATCCGCGATTACTAGCGATTCCAGCTTCATGTAGGCGAGTTGCAGCCTACAATCCGAACTGAGAACGGTTTTATGAGATTAGCTCCACCTCGCGGTCTTGCAGCTCTTTGTACCGTCCATTGTAGCACGTGTGTAGCCCAGGTCATAAGGGGCATGATGATTTGACGTCATCCCCACCTTCCTCCGGTTTGTCACCGGCAGTCACCTTAGAGTGCCCAACTTAATGATGGCAACTAAGATCAAGGGTTGCGCTCGTTGCGGGACTTAACCCAACATCTCACGACACGAGCTGACGACAACCATGCACCACCTGTCACTCTGCTCCCGAAGGAGAAGCTCTATCTCTAGAGTTTTCAGAGGATGTCAAGACCTGGTAAGGTTCTTCGCGTTGCTTCGAATTAAACCACATGCTCCACCGCTTGTGCGGGCCCCCGTCAATTCCTTTGAGTTTCAGCCTTGCGGCCGTACTCCCCAGGCGGAGTGCTTAATGCGTTAACTTCAGCACTAAAGGGCGGAAACCCTCTAACACTTAGCACTCATCGTTTACGGCGTGGACTACCAGGGTATCTAATCCTGTTTGCTCCCCACGCTTTCGCGCCTCAGTGTCAGTTACAGACCAGAAAGTCGCCTTCGCCACTGGTGTTCCTCCATATCTCTACGCATTTCACCGCTACACATGGAATTCCACTTTCCTCTTCTGCACTCAAGTCTCCCAGTTTCCAATGACCCTCCACGGTTGAGCCGTGGGCTTTCACATCAGACTTAAGAAACCACCTGCGCGCGCTTTACGCCCAATAATTCCGGATAACGCTTGCCACCTACGTATTACCGCGGCTGCTGGCACGTAGTTAGCCGTGGCTTTCTGGTTAGGTACCGTCAAGGTGCCAGCTTATTCAACTAGCACTTGTTCTTCCCTAACAACAGAGTTTTACGACCCGAAAGCCTTCATCACTCACGCGGCGTTGCTCCGTCAGACTTTCGTCCATTGCGGAAGATTCCCTACTGCTGCCTCCCGTAGGAGTCTGGGCCGTGTCTCAGTCCCAGTGTGGCCGATCACCCTCTCAGGTCGGCTACGCATCGTCGCCTTGGTGAGCCGTTACCTCACCAACTAGCTAATGCGACGCGGGTCCATCCATAAGTGACAGCCGAAGCCGCCTTTCAATTTCGAACTATGCAGTTCAAAATATTATCCGGTATTAGCCCCGGTTTCCCGGAGTTATCCCAGTCTTATGGGTAGGTTACCCACGTGTTACTCACCCGTCCGCCGCTAACTTCATAAGAGCAAGCTCTTAATCCATTCGCTCGACTTGCATGTATTAGGCACGCCGCCAGCGTTCATCCTGAGCCAGGATCAAACTCTCCAATAAAGTTAGTTTGTCTAGCATCTAAAAATAAAAATTGACGTTCACGTTGTTTGTTTCGTTCAGTTTTCAAAGAACTTGTTTGCCGCTCATTCGCGACTCCCTTATGTTAACATTTTCATATTTCAATGTCAACCAAGTTTTTTTATTTCTTTTGTCGCTTTCTGCGTTGTTGCTATCGGCGACTTGTTCTATATTACACCCATGTATGTTAATCGTCAATAGTTTTAAATAAGTTTTTTATAAAAATATGAATTAACTATACCAATAAGCGGTTAGCACAATAATAATACACTTGAATGTGACTCCCCAAAATAAACTAAATACGAATAACCTATAAAAATCACTGTAGGTTATTCGTATTTAGATGTCATTAATATACATATGACATTTGAAATTTATCCCCTCATTACATTATGCACACCATAATAGAAAGAAAAAATTAAATATTATTCCTTTGAAGGTATCGAGCAGCTACCATCTGCACAATAATCATCTGTTGTACTATTTATTGAAAGATCTTGAAGTTCAGACTTAGGGTTCTCTTCTTCCCACACCTGCTGAAGTGCACCAACAAAGGTTTCAAGTGGTTGTGCACCTGAAATAGCATACTTTTGATTAACAATAAAATAAGGTACCCCTGTAATTTTATATTGTTGGGCAATTGATTCATCAATCCTAACCTCATTGGCATAAGCATTTTTATTATGAATAACATTTAAAGCCTCTTCCCTATCTAGACCGGAAGCTTCAGCAATATTAGCTAGTGTTTCCACATCACTTAAGTTTCTCGATTCAGTGAAATATGCAAAAAGTAGATTTTCTGTAATCTCCTTTTCCTTCCCCTGATCCTTTGCGAATTTCGCCAAACGATGTGCATCAAAAGTATTTGTTGGCTTCATCTCTTCAAAATTGAAACTCAAACCCATACTAGCTGCATGATTGCCTAGTTGTATATTATTACGATCAGCTTCTTCAACACTAATTCCATACTTCGATGCAAGCACTTCATTAATACTCGTTCCAGAGTAGATCGGAGCATTTTGATCTAATTCAAAACTTTTAAACTCGACTTCAACATCTTTCTTATGTGGAAATTGCTCTAAAGCCATTTCTAATCTACGCTTCCCAATATAGCAAAACGGGCATACAAAATCAGACCAAACTTCAATTTTCATATGAACACCTCATTAACATTTATTTTTCAATCATTGTAGCACTGACGTTACGGAATTCAAAAATTTATGCCTCAAGAAGTTACGACTACTAATCAAAGAAGATTTCATACCCATATATACACTTCAATTGTAAATGAGCCCCTTGTTCAACATTCCTATATCTCACTACATATTTAGCCATAATATAGCTGTTCTCATAATAATTGAAAGCACCTGTATCATTTCCATAGATTATGTACTACTTCCCTATACTTAATAACAAAAAACATTCCTCAAAACGCTACTATTATAAGAATAAAAAATTAAACAAGCCCGTCTATATAAAATGCAATTATATAGACGGGCTTGTTTAATAGATTGAGCAAACTGCAAACTCAAAGGAAGCAATTACACAAATCTATATTATTGAAATTATGAACGGATTTATTTTCAAAAGTATATTAATGAAGAAGATTTAGATGCCCAATCATGAAAAAGAAGTATTTACCGGCAGAAACACCTCTAATGTTTATTAGTTAAGGGATACTGTATACAGGATTTTAAGGGGAAATAGCTATATAATTCATAAACCATTAAATCATTTAGAGTATAGAAGCTTCAATTATGCGCCAAGTTTTTTAGAAATTAATTATAAAAGAAGAGAGGTTCCCCTCTTATATTGAAAATATGACCGATAATGATCCTATTACGAAATACATATAGTTTAATGAGCGCTTAATAAAAATAGCGAAAATACTTCGCCTTTATCATGATTCCGTAAATAATTTTCCATCTGGTATGATTTAGCAATATTTCCACCCTTGTTTCTAACGAAACAAATATACAAAAAAACACAAGTCAAAAGACTTGTGTTTTAGCTTGCTTGGCGACGTCCTACTCTCACAGGGACAAGGTCCCAACTACCATCGGCGCTAGAGAGCTTAACTTCCGTGTTCGGTATGGGAACGGGTGTGACCTCTCTGCCATCATCACCAAACTATGAAGGTATATTCCTTCAAAACTAGATAACATTTGCTTCATATTATATGGTTAAGTCCTCGATCTATTAGTATTCGTCAGCTCCACATGTCACCATGCTTCCACCTCGAACCTATCAACCTGATCATCTTTCAGGGATCTTACTAGCTTACGCTATGGGAAATCTCATCTTGAGGGGGGCTTCATGCTTAGATGCTTTCAGCACTTATCCCTTCCGCACATAGCTACCCAGCTATGCCCTTGGCAGAACAACTGGTACACCAGCGGTGCGTCCATCCCGGTCCTCTCGTACTAAGGACAGCTCCTCTCAAATTTCCTGCGCCCACGACGGATAGGGACCGAACTGTCTCACGACGTTCTGAACCCAGCTCGCGTACCGCTTTAATGGGCGAACAGCCCAACCCTTGGGACCGACTACAGCCCCAGGATGCGATGAGCCGACATCGAGGTGCCAAACCTCCCCGTCGATGTGGACTCTTGGGGGAGATAAGCCTGTTATCCCCGGGGTAGCTTTTATCCGTTGAGCGATGGCCCTTCCATGCGGAACCACCGGATCACTAAGCCCGACTTTCGTCCCTGCTCGACTTGTAGGTCTCGCAGTCAAGCTCCCTTATGCCTTTGCACTCTACGAATGATTTCCAACCATTCTGAGGGAACCTTTGGGCGCCTCCGTTACACTTTAGGAGGCGACCGCCCCAGTCAAACTGCCCACCTGACACTGTCTCCCGGGTCGATGAGACCCGTAGGTTAGAATTTCAATACAGTCAGGGCGGTATCCCACCAGCGCCTCCACCGAAGCTAGCGCTCCGGTTTCAATGGCTCCCGCCTATCCTGTACAAACTGTACCAAAATTCAATATCAGGCTACAGTAAAGCTCCACGGGGTCTTTCCGTCCTGTCGCGGGTAACCTGCATCTTCACAGGTACTATAATTTCACCGAGTCTCTGGTTGAGACAGTGCCCAAATCGTTACACCTTTCGTGCGGGTCGGAACTTACCCGACAAGGAATTTCGCTACCTTAGGACCGTTATAGTTACGGCCGCCGTTTACTGGGGCTTCAGTTCAGAGCTTCGCTTACGCTAACCCCTCTCCTTAACCTTCCAGCACCGGGCAGGTGTCAGCCCCTATACTTCGCCTTACGGCTTCGCAGAGACCTGTGTTTTTGCTAAACAGTCGCTTGGGCCTATTCACTGCGGCTTTCCGTTAAGAAAGCACCCCTTCTCCCGAAGTTACGGGGTCATTTTGCCGAGTTCCTTAACCAGAGTTCTCTCGCACACCTTAGGATTCTCTCCTCGCCTACCTGTGTCGGTTTGCGGTACAGGCACCTTTTATCTCGCTAGAAGCTTTTCTTGGCAGCGGGGAATCAAAGACTTCGCTCCATAAGGAGCTTCCCCATCACAGCTCAGCCTTCACGATAAGCGGATTTGCCTACTTATCAGCCTAACTGCTTGGACGTGCACAACCAATCGCACGCTTCTTCTATCCTTCTGCGTCCCTCCATTGCTCAAACGATAAAGAGGTGGTACAGGAATATCAACCTGTTGTCCATCGCCTACGCCTGTCGGCCTCGGCTTAGGTCCTGACTAACCCTGAGCGGACGAGCCTTCCTCAGGAAACCTTAGGCATTCGGTGGACGGGATTCTCACCCGTCTTTCGCTACTCATACCGGCATTCTCACTTCTAAGCGCTCCACCAGTCCTTCCGGTCTGACTTCACTGCACTTAGAACGCTCCCCTACCACTGATACCATTGGTATCAATTCGCAGCTTCGGTGGTGTATTTAGCCCCGGTACATTTTCGGCGCAGAGTCACTCGACTAGTGAGCTATTACGCACTCTTTAAATGGTGGCTGCTTCTGAGCCAACATCCTAGTTGTCTAAGCAACTCCACATCCTTTTCCACTTAATACACACTTTGGGACCTTAGCTGGCGATCTGGGCTGTTTCCCTCTTGACTACGGATCTTATCACTCGCAGTCTGACTCCTAAGGATAAGTCATTGGCATTCGGAGTTTGACTGAATTCGGTAATCCGATGAGGACCCCTAGTTCAATCAGTGCTCTACCTCCAAGACTCTTACACTTAAGGCTAGCCCTAAAGCTATTTCGGGGAGAACCAGCTATCTCCAGGTTCGATTGGAATTTCTCCGCTACCCACACCTCATCCCCGCACTTTTCAACGTGCGTGGGTTCGGGCCTCCATTCAGTGTTACCTGAACTTCACCCTGGACATGGGTAGATCACCTGGTTTCGGGTCTACGACCACGTACTAAACGCCCTATTCAGACTCGCTTTCGCTGCGGCTCCGCCTCTTCAGCTTAACCTCGCACGGGATCGTAACTCGCCGGTTCATTCTACAAAAGGCACGCCATCACCCATTAACGGGCTCTGACTATTTGTAGGCACACGGTTTCAGGATCTCTTTCACTCCCCTTCCGGGGTGCTTTTCACCTTTCCCTCACGGTACTGGTTCACTATCGATCACTAGGGAGTATTTAGCCTTGGGAGATGGTCCTCCCAGATTCCGACGGAATTTCACGTGTTCCGCCGTACTCAGGATACATTCAAGAGAGAACGAAGTTTCGACTACGGGGTTATTACCCTCTGTGACGGACCTTTCCAGGTCGCTTCGTCTACCTCGTTCCTTTGTAACTCCGTATAGAATGTCCTACAACCCCAAGAGGCAAGCCTCTTGGTTTGGGCTAGATTCCGTTTCGCTCGCCGCTACTCAGGAAATCGCATTTGCTTTCTCTTCCTCCAGGTACTTAGATGTTTCAGTTCCCTGGGTCTGTCTTCCATACCCTATGTATTCAGGTAAGGATACCATACCATTACGTATAGTGGGTTTCCCCATTCGGAAATCTTCGGATCAAAGCTTACTTACAGCTCCCCGAAGCATATCGGCGTTAGTCCCGTCCTTCATCGACTCCTAGTGTCAAGGCATCCACCGTGCGCCCTTTCTAACTTAACCAAACTAAAATTAAAAAAATATGAGCTACACTGTTATCTAGTTTTCAAAGAACATACATTTAAACTTGAGAGATAGTTCTCTCAAAACTGAACGAAACAAAACAAGTCAACGTTTATTGATGAACTGCGTTCATCAATTCTCCATAGAAAGGAGGTGATCCAGCCGCACCTTCCGATACGGCTACCTTGTTACGACTTCACCCCAATCATCTGTCCCACCTTAGGCGGCTGGCTCCATAAAGGTTACCCCACCGACTTCGGGTGTTACAAACTCTCGTGGTGTGACGGGCGGTGTGTACAAGGCCCGGGAACGTATTCACCGCGGCATGCTGATCCGCGATTACTAGCGATTCCAGCTTCATGTAGGCGAGTTGCAGCCTACAATCCGAACTGAGAACGGTTTTATGAGATTAGCTCCACCTCGCGGTCTTGCAGCTCTTTGTACCGTCCATTGTAGCACGTGTGTAGCCCAGGTCATAAGGGGCATGATGATTTGACGTCATCCCCACCTTCCTCCGGTTTGTCACCGGCAGTCACCTTAGAGTGCCCAACTTAATGATGGCAACTAAGATCAAGGGTTGCGCTCGTTGCGGGACTTAACCCAACATCTCACGACACGAGCTGACGACAACCATGCACCACCTGTCACTCTGCTCCCGAAGGAGAAGCTCTATCTCTAGAGTTTTCAGAGGATGTCAAGACCTGGTAAGGTTCTTCGCGTTGCTTCGAATTAAACCACATGCTCCACCGCTTGTGCGGGCCCCCGTCAATTCCTTTGAGTTTCAGCCTTGCGGCCGTACTCCCCAGGCGGAGTGCTTAATGCGTTAACTTCAGCACTAAAGGGCGGAAACCCTCTAACACTTAGCACTCATCGTTTACGGCGTGGACTACCAGGGTATCTAATCCTGTTTGCTCCCCACGCTTTCGCGCCTCAGTGTCAGTTACAGACCAGAAAGTCGCCTTCGCCACTGGTGTTCCTCCATATCTCTACGCATTTCACCGCTACACATGGAATTCCACTTTCCTCTTCTGCACTCAAGTCTCCCAGTTTCCAATGACCCTCCACGGTTGAGCCGTGGGCTTTCACATCAGACTTAAGAAACCACCTGCGCGCGCTTTACGCCCAATAATTCCGGATAACGCTTGCCACCTACGTATTACCGCGGCTGCTGGCACGTAGTTAGCCGTGGCTTTCTGGTTAGGTACCGTCAAGGTGCCAGCTTATTCAACTAGCACTTGTTCTTCCCTAACAACAGAGTTTTACGACCCGAAAGCCTTCATCACTCACGCGGCGTTGCTCCGTCAGACTTTCGTCCATTGCGGAAGATTCCCTACTGCTGCCTCCCGTAGGAGTCTGGGCCGTGTCTCAGTCCCAGTGTGGCCGATCACCCTCTCAGGTCGGCTACGCATCGTCGCCTTGGTGAGCCGTTACCTCACCAACTAGCTAATGCGACGCGGGTCCATCCATAAGTGACAGCCGAAGCCGCCTTTCAATTTCGAACTATGCAGTTCAAAATATTATCCGGTATTAGCCCCGGTTTCCCGGAGTTATCCCAGTCTTATGGGTAGGTTACCCACGTGTTACTCACCCGTCCGCCGCTAACTTCATAAGAGCAAGCTCTTAATCCATTCGCTCGACTTGCATGTATTAGGCACGCCGCCAGCGTTCATCCTGAGCCAGGATCAAACTCTCCAATAAAGTTAGTTTGTCTAGCATCTAAAAATAAAAATTGACGTTCACGTTGTTTGTTTCGTTCAGTTTTCAAAGAACTTGTTTGCCGCTCATTTGCGACTCCCTTATGTTAACATCTTCGTTAGTTAATGTCAACTAAGTTTTTTATTTCGTTTGTCGCTTTCTGCGTTGTTGCTATCGGCGACTTGTTTTATATTACACCTCTAAACTCTAATCGTCAATATGTTTTTCTAAAAAAATATAAAAAGGCTTATTCCTTTTAAAATAAGCCTTTTTATCCTATAACATTCTATTCATTTATTATTTTTCTATAATTGGTAATGAAACGATGAACTGAACGATCCCGTCCTCATACTCAGCTCGAATACTACCACCTTGCAACTCAACAATACTTTTCGCAATAGCTAATCCGAGCCCCGAACCTTCTGTTACTCTACTTCTAGATTGATCTTTCTTATAAAACCGTTCAAACAAGTTCCCTAACTCTTCTCTCGTAAACTCTTCACTATGATTCGCAATAACAATTTGTATATTCCTGCGCTGCCTTTGAAGAGAAACTTTTATCTCTCCGTCATCTTTACTATACTTAATTGCATTCATTAGTAAGTTGTCGAATACACGGACCATCTTTTCCGAATCAATCATCGCATATGCACGTTCCTCAGGAAACTTCTTAACAAACATAAGGCCATGCTCTTCCGCTTGTGGTACTAACTCTTCTATTAATTGATCAAGTAACTCATTTACACACACTTCCTGTTTTTCTAATACAACTTGTTCATTCGTTAACTTCGTATACTCAAATAAATCTTCTATTAAATTCTTTAACTGCTCCGACTTTGCAAAAGCAATTCTAGTATATTCATCATATTGCTCTTTATTTTCATATTTAGAGTCTCTAAGTAATCGTAAGTATCCCATAATAGAAGTAAGTGGTGTCCGTAAATCATGAGATACATTTGTAATAAGCTCGTTTTTCTGTTTTTCTAATGTACGCTCTTTTTCTATATTGTTCATAAGCTCTTCCGCCATATTATTAATATTCTCAGTTAAAGACGCAATCTCATCTTCACCTTTCTTCTCAATACGGTACGCTAAGTTTCCTTTTTCTATTTCCTTTACACCTTGTGCCATCGCTTCAATTTGCTTCATCTTTCTCTTTGTTATATAGAAGAAAGAGAAAATGAATACGAGTACCCCAATTAAAAATGGGAATGGCCCTTCCTGTGTCTCATACATGACTACACCATCCGGAATCCCGCTAACGAACATGTACAAATTCTTATCTTCTATTGTAATAGGTGAAAAAGCTATAAATTCTTTTCTCGTATTTTCAAATGCATCTCGACCATTTGAATAGTTGATCGCAAATGATGCTGCATTACGAATCGTATTATGCAAATCGATTTGCTCTTCTTGCGCCTGCTTCGTTTTATATAAAACTTTGCCACTCTCGTCAGTAACCAATATTTTTAAAGCTCTAGATCCTCGTTCTAAATTTTGGTTCTCCATTTCGATCATATCGGATATAGCTTCTAATTTATTTTCATGAACTGAATTATTTGCCACACTTTGAGCTTGTTGGTTAATTTGCTCCATACCTGCCCGATAATCGATCGTAGCCTCCCGATTCGCATTCTCAAAAAATGGCGCTGCTGCTTTTGATGATAAAACTCCTAATAACGCACACGCAGTAAACGCAGTAATAAGCTGAATTCGGATACTCCGCCGAACACTCTTCACTACCTTTTCAATCAACTTTCTAGTTTTCCTAACATAAGTAAACGGATTAAATATCTTTTTCAACCTTATACCCCACTCCCCATACTGTCTTTATATACCTTGGCTTCCTTGGATTCTCTTCAATTTTTTCACGCACTTTTCGAATGTGCACCATTACAGTGTTATCAGACTGGAAAGATCTTTCGTTCCAAACTTTTTCATAAATTTGCTCAGCGCTAAAGACCATACCTGGATTACGAGCTAGCAATTCTAAAATTGAGAATTCCCTTGGAGTTAGTTTTACTTCTTCTCCCCCTACAATGACTTTATGAGTTGAGATGTTTATTTTCATATCTCCTATTTCTAACTCGTCCTCATTTTGAATAGCAAAGCCATTCATTTTCATATAACGGCGTAGCTGCGATTTAATTCTTGCGATTAACTCTAACGGATTAAACGGTTTTGCTACATAATCATCTGCACCTGTTGTTAATCCTAAAATTTTATCCATATCTTGCGTTTTTGCCGAAAGCATAATAATCGGCATTTCCTTCGCTTCCCTTACTTTCATACACATATGAATACCATCTACTTTTGGCATCATAATATCTAATACAACTAAGTGCACTTCATTTTCTTCTAATATATGTAATCCTTCTTCTCCGTCCCCCGCTTGCAGTACTTTATATCCTTCGTTCTTTAAATAAATTGTAATAAGATTCCTAATTTCTTTTTCATCATCTACGACAAGTATCGTTTCCCCGGCCATACTATCTCCCCCATCAGTTTTTTAATCCCTAACTTCTATTATAGGAAAACTTCTGAAGAAAAACGCTCGGAAATCCTTAAGATTTTCTGAAGACGCAAAAAAGGTCTAGACTCCCCTCAAGTCTAGACCTTTCAAAAAACCCCTTTTATTTACGAACGTAGATGAAATATAGTACGAATAAAACTCCCATAACATACATAATTGGATGAATCTCTTTACGACGGCCACTCACAACCATTGTAATTGGATAGAAGATAAACCCGATTGCAATTCCTGTTGCGATACTATACGTAAGTGGCATTGAAATGATAGTAAAGAACGCTGGCACTGCAATCTCGAATTTCTTCCAATCAATTTCTCCTAAAGATGAAACCATCAAGATTCCTACAATAATTAATGCTGGCGCTGTTACAGCTGGTGTCACAACACTTAATAGCGGTGAGAAGAATAGTGCCAGTAAGAAGAACCCTGCTGTTACAACCGCTGTAAATCCAGAACGTCCTCCTGCTGCTACCCCCGCAGACGATTCAATGTAAGACGTTGTTGTTGATGTACCTAAAATCGCACCAATTACAGTTGCAATCGCATCTGCAAATAACGCTTTACCTGCACGTGGTAATTTATTATTCTTCATTAATCCCGCTTGATTCGCAACCGCTACAAGCGTACCTGCTGTATCAAAGAAATCGATAAAGAAGAACGTTATAATAACAATCGCCATTTCAACAGTGAAAATGTCTCCAAAGTGAGTTAATGCTACCCCGAACGTTGGTTCTAGACTCGGTATTGCTCCCACTACAGCTTTTGGAGTATCAATTAATCCCGTTGCTACTCCTAAGATCGCTGTAAGGATCATACCGTAGAAAACTGCACCATTTATTTTTTTAATCATGAAAATGATTGTAGTAACAACTCCGAAAATTGCTAATAACGTTGTGCCCTTCGTTAAATCCCCCAATCCAACAAGAACAGCATCATTCTTTACGATAATTCCAGCGTTTTGGAATCCAAGGAAGGCAATGAATAATCCAATACCCGCCGCTACTGCAAACTTTAACTCTACTGGAATTGCATTAATAATTTTTTCACGAATACCTGAAGCAGTAAGAATAATAAAGATAATACCTGACATTAATGTTCCAGCAATCGCCGTTTGCCACGGAATTCCCATCGTTAACACCGCTGTATAAGCAAAGAACGCGTTTATTCCCATACCTGGCGCTAAAGCAATCGGATACTTCGCAAATATCCCCATAATTAACGAACCAATCGCCGCTGCTAATGCTGTAGCAACGAATACTGCACCTGGATCCATTCCTGTACCTGCCGGTAATCCTTTAACATTTCCAAGCGACAGCGTAGCAGGATTGACAAATAGTACGTAAGCCATAGATAGAAATGTCGTTAAACCTGCTATGAACTCAGTTTTATAATTTGTGCCGAGTTCATCAAACTGAAAATAGCGTTTCATCTTACGTTTCCCCCGTTATATGATTACTCGCCGTATTTCACCCTAGCCCTCTTTTATCTATAAAAATAAAAAAGGCTTCCATTGCATATATATGGAAGCGTTCTATGAATAAAGACAAGTTTCCCCTCATCTTTATCAAAACGCCTCGTAGTCAAGCCATTTACGGTAGCTAGGTAGAAACTTTCGGGCCATATCCCCGATATTATACGACGGCATAATATTCACTTTTCGTTTGAATTACATACTCATATTAACTCGAGGAGGTGGTTTTGTCAATTTAAAAACGAACATTTTTATAAACTTTTATATTTTCGTTCGTATTAATGGCAAAAACAAAAAGATCCATCTATACATGAACGATAGATGGATCTTTTTTATTACAATACTATTCCCACTCAATAGTTGCTGGTGGCTTACTCGTTATATCATACACGATACGGTTAACGTGTTTTACTTCGTTTACGATACGTACAGAGATTTTCTCTAATACGTCCCAAGGGATACGTGCCCAGTCAGCTGTCATACCATCGATAGATGTTACTGCACGGATACCTACTGTGTAATCGTAAGTACGCTCGTCACCCATAACACCTACGCTACGCATACCAGGAAGCGCAGTAAAGTATTGCCAAACTTCGCGGTCTAATCCTGCTTTTATAATTTCTTCACGTAAAATCGCATCTGATTCACGAACGATTTCTAATTTCTCTTCTGTAATTTCACCTAATACACGAATACCAAGTCCTGGACCTGGGAACGGTTGACGCCATACGATTTCATCAGGAATTCCTAGTTCTGATCCTAATACACGTACTTCGTCTTTAAATAAAGTGTTTAAAGGCTCAATTAATTTGAACTGCATGTCTTCTGGAAGTCCACCAACGTTATGGTGAGATTTAATTGTTTGTGCAGTTGCTGTACCACTTTCAACGATGTCTGTATAAAGTGTACCTTGCGCTAGGAAGTCCATTCCTTGTAATTTAGAAGCTTCATCATCAAATACGTAAATGAATTCATTACCGATGATTTTACGTTTTTGCTCTGGATCTTCTACACCTTTTAACTTGTTCATGAAGCGCTCTTGTGCATCCACTTTAATAACGTTCATATGGAAGCCTTCGCTAAATGTTTTCATAACACCTTCTGCTTCATCTTTACGAAGTAAACCGTGGTCCACGAAAATACATGTTAATTGGTCGCCAATCGCCTTATGAATTAATACTGCTACAACAGAAGAGTCTACACCGCCGCTAAGTGCGCATAGTACTTTTTTGTCTCCAACAGTTTCACGGATCTTCTCTAATTCTACTTCGATAAAGTTCTCCATGTTCCATCCTTCAGAACAACCACATACGCCGAATACGAAGTTTTTAATTAAATCGTTACCGTGCTCAGAGTGACGTACTTCTGGGTGGAATTGTACACCGTATAAGTTTTTGTCTTCATTGCTCATACCAGCAATTGGACAAGACTCACTTGTTGCATCTACTACGAATCCTTCAGGTAAACCAGTTACTAAATCACCATGGCTCATCCATACAACTTGCTCTTCTGGAAGGTTCGTATATAATTTTGATTCGTTCTCTACTTTAAGAACAGCTTTTCCGTACTCGCGGTGGTTTGCACGTTCTACTTTACCACCGAAGTGTTGTGTCATAAGCTGCATACCGTAACAAATACCGAAAATCGGTAATCCTAGTTCAAAGATTTTTTCATCACAATGTAATGCACCTTCACCGTATACACTATTTGGTCCACCAGAGAAGATAATCCCTTTTGGATTCATTGCTTTAATTTCTTCTGCAGTAATTGTATGTGGATGAAGTTCACTGTATACACCGAACTCACGAATTCGACGTGCTATTAACTGATTGTACTGACTCCCAAAATCTAAAACGATAATTGTATCATGCTGCTTCTTCAAAATAATCACCCCAACGTTAGTTCTCGTATATAAATATTTTCACCAATTTAGCGAAAAGCATTACTAATATAATAAAAAAAGCCAGTCCTCCGCCTCTAGTCTCATGACAAAGAAAAGGCAGGGGTCTGGCTTTATAAAGAAAGATAGTCTTCCGCTCTTTATAAATATAAGACGCACTGCCTTCATAGTCAGGTTGTTTACGGTAACCCGGTAGAGACTCTCAAACCATATCATCGAGGATATATGAAGGATTGTTTTATATTATCTTCCTAGATTCTAACAATGAAGTATCGGTATGGTCAAGAGAGAAAGCGACAAAATTCTACAGAAATTATTTTCCTGCGCTCAAAAACATAAAAAAACATCCACTTCTATATAGAAGTGGATGTTTTTCGGGAGAACGGAATTACATCATTCCGCCCATACCGCCCATGCCCATGCCGCCCATGTCAGGCATTGCTGGTGCATTTGGTTCTGGCTTGTCAGCAACTACAGCTTCAGTTGTTAAGAACATAGCTGCAACAGATGCTGCGTTTTGAAGTGCAGAACGAGTTACTTTAGCTGGATCTACGATACCAGACTCAAGCATGTTAACCCATTCGCCAGTAGCTGCATTGAAACCAACGCCTACTTTTTCGCCTTTTAGACGCTCTACAACTACAGATCCTTCTAGACCAGCGTTGATTGCGATTTGACGAACTGGCTCTTCTAGTGCACGAAGTACGATGTTGATACCTGTTGCTTCGTCGCCTTCAGCTACGATAGAAGCTACTTTTGTGTATACGTTCATAAGTGAAGTACCACCACCTGCAACGATACCTTCTTCTACTGCTGCACGAGTTGAGTTAAGTGCATCTTCAATGCGAAGTTTGCGCTCTTTCAACTCAGTTTCAGTTGCTGCACCTACTTTAATTACTGCTACACCGCCCGCAAGTTTAGCAAGACGCTCTTGTAATTTTTCACGATCGAATTCAGAAGTAGTTTCTTCTAATTGCGCGCGGATTTGACCGATGCGAGCTTCGATTTGTTGTGAATTTCCAATACCTTCAACTACAGTTGTGTTTTCTTTCGTTACAACAATTTTACCAGCACGTCCTAAAGATTCAACTGTAGCAGATTTTAAGTCACGTCCTAATTCTTCAGTGATTACTTCGCCACCAGTTAAGATTGCGATATCTTCTAGCATTGCTTTACGACGGTCACCAAATCCAGGAGCTTTAACAGCAACTACATTGAATGTACCACGAAGTTTGTTCACTACTAATGTAGCTAACGCTTCGCCTTCTACATCTTCAGCAATGATAAGAAGTGGTTTACCTTGTTGTACCACTTGCTCTAATACTGGTAAGATTTCTTGAATGTTAGAAATCTTTTTGTCAGTAATTAAAATGTATGGGTTATCAAGAACTGCTTCCATTTTGTCAGAATCAGTAATCATGTAAGGAGATGCATATCCACGATCAAATTGCATACCTTCTACTACGTCTAATTCTGTTGTGAATCCTTTAGATTCTTCTAAAGTAATAACGCCGTCGTTACCAACGCGCTCCATTGCTTCAGCGATTAATTGACCTACTTCTTCGTCAGCCGAAGAAATAGCAGCTACTTGTGCGATAGAAGATTTACCTTCGATTGGTTTAGAAATCGCTTTTAATTCTTCAATTGCAGCAGTAACAGCTTTTTCGATACCTTTACGAAGACCCATTGGGTTTGCACCAGCTGTTACGTTTTTAAGACCTTCACGAATCATAGCTTGCGCTAATACAGTTGCAGTTGTCGTTCCGTCACCAGCTACATCGTTTGTTTTGCTAGCAACTTCTGCTACTAATTTCGCACCCATGTTTTCGAATGCGTCTTCTAATTCGATTTCTTTTGCGATTGTTACACCGTCATTTGTAATAAGTGGTGAACCGAATTTTTTCTCAAGTACAACGTTACGACCTTTTGGTCCAAGCGTTACTTTTACTGCGTTTGCAAGAGTGTCGACACCGCGAAGCATCGAACGACGTGCTTCTTCACTAAATTTAATATCTTTTGCCATAATAATTGACCCCCTTGGATTTTTAAAATGTATATAATTAACCGATAATTGCTAAAATGTCACTTTCACGTAAAATCAAGTAGTCTGTACCTTCGTATTTCACTTCAGTACCTGCATATTTTGAGAAGATGATAAGATCACCTGCTGCTACCTCTAAAGCAACACGCTCACCATTTTCAAGCACTCGGCCTGTACCTACTGCAATAACTTTACCCTCTTGTGGTTTTTCTTTTGCAGTTTCTGGTAATACAATACCACTTGCTGTTTTTTCTTCTGCTTGAACAAGTTCAATTACAACGCGATCACCTAATGGCTTTAGCATGAACAATAACCTCCTCATTTTGTTATGTAAATTTTATTTATTAGCACTCAAGTCACACGAGTGCTAACACACTTCTAATAATAAATAATCTCAATTTCTTTTGCAAGTAAAAAAATCATAATTTTTTCGCAAATTACTTTATGCACTTTCCTGATATCATTACTTCTTCTACTGCCTTTACTATATGAATCGTTGTTCCCACTTCTTGTATGTTACAATATGAAAGACACCCTAAGTTGTTTTCGCTAAACGTACAACTTTTTCCTGTCTCCTATTTTATTTTCAAATACTTATTTACAAAAAAAATATAATTCAAATGAAAGTTTATATCGTAGGTAGCATATTTACATGTTATCCTACCTTATCTCATACACTAGCGTTAGAAAGGATGGTTAAACCATTTGAAGAAACAATATTGGTGGATTATCGTTACATACATTTTAATGCAGTTATCTGGAATTGTTGGCTTACCACTACTCCTAAAAACAGGACTCTATGATAATAGGGGATTTACCATGGAGGAAAAAGGTCAAATCATAACGGGACATTGGGCAATCATTAGCTTCTTTGTTGCATTATGTATCGTGCTTTGGTTACTTAGAATAGATATTCGTGACAGGCATTTAGATAAAATGCGTGTTACGATCCCAGCTACAGTTGGTTGGATTATAATCGGTATTCTCTTAGCTTTCTCTTCCCAAATAATTGCCGGTATGATCGAAATGCGTCTACTAGGAATTAAACAAGGTTCGGAAAATACAATGAAGCTGATGGAAATTGCAAGAACGACACCTTGGTTCCTCATTGTTGTATCTATAATCGGACCTATCTTAGAGGAAATCGTATTTAGAAAAATTTTATTTGGCACACTTTATAAGAGATTTAATTTCTTTGTTGCTGCTATCATTAGTTCACTTGTATTCGCGGCGATTCATTTTGATTTTACTCACTTATTGGTATACACTTCTATGGGGCTCGTATTCGCCTTTTTATATGTACAAACGAAACGCATTATCGTTCCTATAGCAGCCCATGTGGCAATGAATACATTAGTCGCTATTGGACAAATTTTTATGAGCAATGAGCAAATTCAAGAAATGATTAAAGAAGCTGAAAAAATGCAAGGCTTTATCGGAGGATTTTTAGTATGAGAAACTCACCATTGTTCATGGCTGCATTGTACTTTCTTCTTGGATGTATCTTTACACGCTTCGCCATTACGAACGTAACAGATACAATCTGGAATATGTGGACAATACTATTTGCAGTTATGGCAACAATTGATTTTAATTTGGCACTTCGCCTTATCTTAGTTAAATTCACAAAGAAAAAACAATAATAAAACGCAGAGGTCATCTCCTCTGCGTTTTATTGTGGATAATTCTTCAAAAAGTAAACAAGTGTTTGTAACTCTACAGCTAAATCAATGTGATGAATCCTTATATTCTCTGACACATTTAAGCGTGCTGGTGTGAAATTTAAAATACCATGCACGTTCGTTTCTGCCAATCTATCTGCCACAGATTGCGCTACTGTAGCGGGTACCGTTAATATTGCCACTTGTATATCAGTTGATAAACGTTCTTCTAGTTCATCCAAATGATATACAGGAATGCCTCCGATTTCTGTTCCAACTTTCTCTTCACTAACATCAAACGCCATTTCAATTTTTGTATTATTGTTTTTCGTGAAATTATAATGTAAGAAAGCGGTCCCTAAATTACCTACTCCAATAAGTGCCACGCGTGTTATATCATCTTGGTCGAGTGTTTCACGGAAAAATGATAATAAATAATTTACGTTATATCCATATCCTTTTTTCCCTAACGCTCCAAAATATGAAAAATCTCTTCGAATAGTTGCGGAATCAACCTTTACCGCTTCACTCAATTCGGCTGATGAAACACGTTGCTTACCAGAAAGAGATAAGTTTTGGATAAATCGATAGTATAGAGGCAATCGTTTGGCAGTGGCCTGTGGAATTTTTTGCTGATCCATATAACCTCTCCTCTCTTCCTATCTTTATTCTTATACTTGAATCAAATACAGAAGTTTAGTACTCATGAATTTCCTTGTATAATAAAGAGAAGAAGTATTCTCTCTTTATTTTAAACTATACACTATTTTTAGTATGATTGAGAAATATAAACATGGCAAAGTTAAGAAATTATTTGAGGTGAAAACATTGATATTATTACAAGTGAATGGGCTTTCGAAATTATACGGTGCAGAAACGATTCTTGCAAACATAAAATTGGAAGTACAAACAAAAGATCGTATCGCATTAGTCGGACGAAATGGAGCTGGAAAATCTACATTATTAAAAATAATAGCTGGCGAGTTATCTCATGATGGTGGTGAAATTATAAAACCGAAAGATGTCTCAATGGGGTATTTAGCTCAAAATACCGGATTAGAAACGTCTTTAACAATTTGGGATGAAATGTTAACCGTCTTTACACACTTGCAGCAGATGGAGACAAAACTTCGAAGGCTAGAGCAAGAGATGGGAAAAGAAGAAAACTTTTCAAATGCGGCTATATATGAGAAATTATTAGCTGATTATGACCAATTACAATTAGATTATAAAGATCAAGGCGGCTATCAGTACGAAGCGGATATACGCTCAATTTTAAGCGGTCTTGGCTTCCCAGTTGAAACGCATCAGACGAAAATTTCCACATTAAGTGGTGGACAAAAGACTCGATTAGCTCTTGGGAAATTATTATTAACTAGACCAGACTTACTTATTTTAGACGAACCTACAAACCATTTGGACATTGAGACACTAACATGGCTTGAACAATATTTACAAGGCTATCCTGGCGCGATTTTAATCGTTTCCCATGACCGTTATTTCTTAGATAAACTCGTTACACAAGTATACGAAATTTCTAATAAGGAAAGCCGACGATTTGTTGGTAACTACAGTCAATATTTAGACTCAAAATCAGCTCTATACGAGCAAGAAATGAAGCGTTTTGAAAAACAACAAGATGAAATTTCTAAACTGGAAGACTTTGTACAAAAAAATATAGCTCGTGCATCTACGACAAAACGCGCTCAAAGTCGCCGTAAACAATTAGACAGAATGGAAGTATTAACTAGACCATTAGGCGATTCTAAATCAGCTTCCTTCCACTTCGATATTGAAAAACAAAGTGGAAATGATGTTTTACAAGTGAAAGATGCAACCATTGGCTATTATCAGGAACCGATTATTGAACATGTAAATATGCGCTTAACTCGCGGTGACAGTGTTGCCTTAGTTGGGCCAAACGGAATTGGAAAATCTACATTATTAAAATCCATTGTGAATAAGTTACAGCTATTACATGGAAACGTTGCTTTTGGGTCAAACGTATCTGTTGGTTATTATGATCAAGAACAAGCCAACTTAACATCTTCGAAGCGAGTTTTAAATGAATTATGGGATGAATATCCATTGCAGCCCGAAAAAGAAATTCGCACTATACTAGGTAACTTTTTATTCACAGGGGATGATGTACTCAAACCCGTATCTTCTCTTAGTGGTGGACAAAAGGCTCGACTAGCTCTTGCAAAACTTATGATGCAAAAATCCAATTTATTAATTCTCGATGAGCCAACAAACCATCTTGATTTAAATAGTAAAGAGATTTTGGAGAATGCTTTAATTGATTACCCAGGTACTCTTCTATTCGTCTCTCATGACCGCTACTTTATTAATCGCGTAACGACAACCGTTGTTGAGTTATCAACAGAAGGTGCACAAGAATATTTAGGTGATTACGATTATTACGTTGAAAAGAAAAATGAAATGATTGAACGTGCGGAACTAGAGCAAGAAGATGAAGTACCTGTTCAAAAAGTGGTGGCACAAGAAAAATTAAATTATCTCGAAGAAAAAGAACGTAAACAGCTAGAGCGTCAACGTACTCGAAAGATTGAAGAACTGGAACAAAATATCGTAGGCTTAGAAGAAGAAATTGCTACGTTAGAAGATCAGCTTTGCTTACCAGAAATATATGCAGATTATGAAAAGGCTAGTGAAATTACAACTAAAAAGCAAACACTGCAAGAACAGCTTGAAGCTTGTATGGCAGAATGGGAAGAACTGCATATATAAGAGAATTTAAAAGAGGAGGCTGTCTCATAAGTCGGGCTTTTTGACGAGATGACCTCCTTTTTATCTTCTTTTTTGGAATCAATACCATAGTAAATAAAATTATATAACCGATTCGACAAGGATTGACAATAGTAGCACCTTATATAATAAGTGGAGGATGTTTCAAATTTTTTTTTGGCATCTCCTTGTTTTTTATTTCCCAAAAAAGAATTTCTTCAAAGGTCAGACTTCCTCTATGTTATCCACAAGGTTATGCACATATCCACCTTTATAATATAAACTTCCGAATAACTTTTCCACATTATCCACAACTGAATAAAAAGTTATACACATTTTATGTACACAAAAAAACCCAAATTATCAACAGATAATTTGGGTTTTATCCACAAGCTGTGGTTAATTTTGTGTATAACTATGCTTCAATATCTAATCCTGGATTTGCATTTAAAGCTAATGTAGCGCGTTTTCCTTGTTCGTATGCAATTGTACCTGCAGCCGCAATCATCGCTGCATTATCTGTGCATAAAGATAGAGGAGGAATAATTAGCTCTATATTTTCTTTTTGTGCAAATTCTGCTGCTAAACGTGCACGAAGCCCTTTATTAGCAGCTACTCCACCAGCAAGAAGCACTTGTTTTACATTATAAGCATCTGCTGCACGAGACGCTTTCGTTACAAGTACATCTATTACACTTTCTTGGAAACTTGCTGCTAAATCTTCTGGTGCAATTTCTATACCGCGCTGTTTTGCGTTATGCACAGTGTTGATAACTGCTGATTTCAATCCACTAAAGCTGAAATCATACGAATCAGGTTCTAGCCACGCACGAGGCAAATCAATTGTTGGTTTTCCTTCATGCGCAAGGCGATCAATATGAGGACCACCTGGATAAGGCATTGATAATGTACGAGCTACTTTATCGTAAGCTTCTCCTGCCGCATCATCTCGCGTTTCACCAATCACTTCAAATGAACCATGTTCTTTCATATAAACAAGCTCCGTATGTCCACCGGATACAACAAGCGATAGTAACGGGAATTGTACTTCTTTTACTAAACGATTCGCATAAATATGACCAGCAATATGATGAACACCAACTAGAGGGATATCATGAGCAAAAGCCACAGCTTTCGCTGCATTTACACCTATTAAAAGTGCTCCGACTAAACCTGGGCCTTCTGTTACAGCAATTGCATCAATATCCTCAAAAGTGATATTCGCTTCTTTTAAAGCTTCTTCTAACACAACTGTGATTTCTTCTACATGATGACGGGATGCAATCTCTGGTACTACTCCGCCAAAACGCTTATGACTTTCAATTTGCGATGCAACGACATTCGCAATGATTTCCGTTCCATTTTTAACAACTGCTACAGCTGTTTCATCACAGCTTGTTTCAATACCAAGTATAATTATATTTTTTTCCATCATATATTCACCCACATTACAAGACCATCTTCCTGATTGTCTGCATAGTATCGTTTACGAATCCCACCATTTTGAAATCCGTATTTTCTGTATAACTGCTTTGCTACTTCATTTGACATGCGTACTTCAAGTGTCATTGTTTTTACTCCTAAACCTTTCGCTTCGGAAATGACTTCTTTTAATAAGGCATCCCCTAGCTTTTGACCTCTGTATTCCGGCAGGATAGCTATATTTGTTACATGTGATTCATCAATAATTATCCACAATCCACAATATCCAATTACGAGACCATCTTTTTCTAGCACGACATAATGTGCATGTTCATTCACCTCTAATTCACGGTGAAAGGCATCTGCAGTCCAAGGGGTTGAAAAAGATGCTTCTTCAATAGCTACAATTTGAGCAATATCATCGAGTGCCATCTTTCTAAATATCATATCCATCTTCTGTAGGCCCCTATTGTTTTTGACTTTCTAACCATTTTGTTTCAGCTTCAGCTAAGCGAAGATAGCTAGGAACAAACGTATGCACGTCTTGTTCTTCTTTTTGTAATCCTAAACATGCTAATTCACTTGGTCTTGGGTTATTCTTAGTGAACGAAGCAAATACAGCTTGATCACCTAAATATTCTACAATTGTTTCTTTATGCAATTTAACATCGTTACCAATAAATAAAACAGGCTGTTCTTTATCTTTTAACATTTGCAACCAGTCAACAATAAGAATAATTCGGTCTTCTTCTATTGAAGTTATACGCTCTCCTTCATATGTATATAACCCCGTGTAAATTTGACCACGTCGGCCATCAAATAAAGGACAAATTAGTCCATTAAAATTAGTACCATTTGCAGCCACCACTTCCAAACTTGATACACCTACAATTGGTATTTGAAGTGACCAAGCTAATGTTTTTGCCGCTGTCACACCTATACGAACACCTGTATATGATCCCGGTCCAGCTGCTACAACAATTTTAGTCAATTCTTTCGGTTTTACACCGCATTCTTTTAACAGTTTCTCTACAGCTGGCATAAGACGTACAGAATGGTTTTTTGTTAAATTTGTAATGATTTCCCCAATCACGTTCCCTTCCTCAATAAGGGATACACCCATTACGTAATTTGAAGTATCAATTGCTAGTACTTTCATCTTGTAATAGCTCCTCACATAATCTAATATAGCGATCTCCAATTGGCTCGAGTACAATTTTTCTTGTATCATCTCCAGCATGGAATAAACTAATTTGCAACTTCTCATTCGGTAAATATGCTTCTATTAAATGAGCCCATTCTACTACTGTAATCCCTTCACCATAGAAATACTCATCAAATCCTAAATCTTCTTCACTTTCCGCTAAACGATACACATCCATATGATATAGCGGTAATCTTCCTTTATATTCTTTAATAATATTGAAGGTAGGACTATTTACGACTCTTTTCACTCCAAGACCTTTTGCTAGTCCTTTTGTAAAAGTCGTCTTGCCAGCTCCAAGATCACCTTCTAAAATAATTACATCTTTTTCCTTTACAAGTCTCCCTAATTTTTCTGATAATCGCTGGGTTTCTTCGGAAGATTTTGTTGTTATTTCATATTTACTCACAGACTTCACCTACTTTACTCACAATGTTCTCTGCTCTTTATTATACAGGTTTTAAATATATAAAAAAGTCCTTAGGAGTTTTCCTAAGGATAGTTTGACTGTCTTTATTAGTTTTTTGTTAAAACAAATAAAAAAATACGAAACAACTTGTTTCGTTCTTTTCTTTATATAAAATGGCGGTCCCGACCGGGGTCGAACCGGCGATCTCCTGCGTGACAGGCAGGCATGTTAACCACTACACCACGGGACCATTTGGTTGCGGGGACAGGATTTGAACCTGCGACCTTCGGGTTATGAGCCCGACGAGCTACCGTACTGCTCCACCCCGCGATGATATAAATAGCCTGGCAACGTCCTACTCTCACAGGGACAAGGTCCCAACTACCATCGGCGCTAGAGAGCTTAACTTCCGTGTTCGGTATGGGAACGGGTGTGACCTCTCTGCCATCATTACCAGACTATATTCATTTAAGACAAGAATCATCATAACTCATTCGACATTTAAAGTCAATAAGTTTTTTATATTCTCTCAAAACTAGATAACATTAGCTTCATATTATATGGTTAAGTCCTCGATCTATTAGTATTCGTCAGCTCCACATGTCACCATGCTTCCACCTCGAACCTATCAACCTGATCATCTTTCAGGGATCTTACTAGCTTACGCTATGGGAAATCTCATCTTGAGGGGGGCTTCATGCTTAGATGCTTTCAGCACTTATCCCTTCCGCACATAGCTACCCAGCTATGCCCTTGGCAGAACAACTGGTACACCAGCGGTGCGTCCATCCCGGTCCTCTCGTACTAAGGACAGCTCCTCTCAAATTTCCTGCGCCCACGACGGATAGGGACCGAACTGTCTCACGACGTTCTGAACCCAGCTCGCGTACCGCTTTAATGGGCGAACAGCCCAACCCTTGGGACCGACTACAGCCCCAGGATGCGATGAGCCGACATCGAGGTGCCAAACCTCCCCGTCGATGTGGACTCTTGGGGGAGATAAGCCTGTTATCCCCGGGGTAGCTTTTATCCGTTGAGCGATGGCCCTTCCATGCGGAACCACCGGATCACTAAGCCCGACTTTCGTCCCTGCTCGACTTGTAGGTCTCGCAGTCAAGCTCCCTTATGCCTTTGCACTCTACGAATGATTTCCAACCATTCTGAGGGAACCTTTGGGCGCCTCCGTTACACTTTAGGAGGCGACCGCCCCAGTCAAACTGCCCACCTGACACTGTCTCCCGGGTCGATGAGACCCGTAGGTTAGAATTTCAATACAGTCAGGGCGGTATCCCACCAGCGCCTCCACCGAAGCTAGCGCTCCGGTTTCAATGGCTCCCGCCTATCCTGTACAAACTGTACCAAAATTCAATATCAGGCTACAGTAAAGCTCCACGGGGTCTTTCCGTCCTGTCGCGGGTAACCTGCATCTTCACAGGTACTATAATTTCACCGAGTCTCTGGTTGAGACAGTGCCCAAATCGTTACACCTTTCGTGCGGGTCGGAACTTACCCGACAAGGAATTTCGCTACCTTAGGACCGTTATAGTTACGGCCGCCGTTTACTGGGGCTTCAGTTCAGAGCTTCGCTTACGCTAACCCCTCTCCTTAACCTTCCAGCACCGGGCAGGTGTCAGCCCCTATACTTCGCCTTACGGCTTCGCAGAGACCTGTGTTTTTGCTAAACAGTCGCTTGGGCCTATTCACTGCGGCTTTCCGTTAAGAAAGCACCCCTTCTCCCGAAGTTACGGGGTCATTTTGCCGAGTTCCTTAACCAGAGTTCTCTCGCACACCTTAGGATTCTCTCCTCGCCTACCTGTGTCGGTTTGCGGTACAGGCACCTTTTATCTCGCTAGAAGCTTTTCTTGGCAGCGGGGAATCAAAGACTTCGCTCCATAAGGAGCTTCCCCATCACAGCTCAGCCTTCACGATAAGCGGATTTGCCTACTTATCAGCCTAACTGCTTGGACGTGCACAACCAATCGCACGCTTCTTCTATCCTTCTGCGTCCCTCCATTGCTCAAACGATAAAGAGGTGGTACAGGAATATCAACCTGTTGTCCATCGCCTACGCCTGTCGGCCTCGGCTTAGGTCCTGACTAACCCTGAGCGGACGAGCCTTCCTCAGGAAACCTTAGGCATTCGGTGGACGGGATTCTCACCCGTCTTTCGCTACTCATACCGGCATTCTCACTTCTAAGCGCTCCACCAGTCCTTCCGGTCTGACTTCACTGCACTTAGAACGCTCCCCTACCACTGATACCATTGGTATCAATTCGCAGCTTCGGTGGTGTATTTAGCCCCGGTACATTTTCGGCGCAGAGTCACTCGACTAGTGAGCTATTACGCACTCTTTAAATGGTGGCTGCTTCTGAGCCAACATCCTAGTTGTCTAAGCAACTCCACATCCTTTTCCACTTAATACACACTTTGGGACCTTAGCTGGCGATCTGGGCTGTTTCCCTCTTGACTACGGATCTTATCACTCGCAGTCTGACTCCTAAGGATAAGTCATTGGCATTCGGAGTTTGACTGAATTCGGTAATCCGATGAGGACCCCTAGTTCAATCAGTGCTCTACCTCCAAGACTCTTACACTTAAGGCTAGCCCTAAAGCTATTTCGGGGAGAACCAGCTATCTCCAGGTTCGATTGGAATTTCTCCGCTACCCACACCTCATCCCCGCACTTTTCAACGTGCGTGGGTTCGGGCCTCCATTCAGTGTTACCTGAACTTCACCCTGGACATGGGTAGATCACCTGGTTTCGGGTCTACGACCACGTACTAAACGCCCTATTCAGACTCGCTTTCGCTGCGGCTCCGCCTCTTCAGCTTAACCTCGCACGGGATCGTAACTCGCCGGTTCATTCTACAAAAGGCACGCCATCACCCATTAACGGGCTCTGACTATTTGTAGGCACACGGTTTCAGGATCTCTTTCACTCCCCTTCCGGGGTGCTTTTCACCTTTCCCTCACGGTACTGGTTCACTATCGATCACTAGGGAGTATTTAGCCTTGGGAGATGGTCCTCCCAGATTCCGACGGAATTTCACGTGTTCCGCCGTACTCAGGATACATTCAAGAGAGAACGAAGTTTCGACTACGGGGTTATTACCCTCTGTGACGGACCTTTCCAGGTCGCTTCGTCTACCTCGTTCCTTTGTAACTCCGTATAGAATGTCCTACAACCCCAAGAGGCAAGCCTCTTGGTTTGGGCTAGATTCCGTTTCGCTCGCCGCTACTCAGGAAATCGCATTTGCTTTCTCTTCCTCCAGGTACTTAGATGTTTCAGTTCCCTGGGTCTGTCTTCCATACCCTATGTATTCAGGTAAGGATACCATACCATTACGTATAGTGGGTTTCCCCATTCGGAAATCTTCGGATCAAAGCTTACTTACAGCTCCCCGAAGCATATCGGCGTTAGTCCCGTCCTTCATCGACTCCTAGTGTCAAGGCATCCACCGTGCGCCCTTTCTAACTTAACCAAACTAAAATTAAAAAAATATGAGCTACACTGTTATCTAGTTTTCAAAGAACATACATTTAAACTTGAGAGATAGTTCTCTCAAAACTGAACGAAACAAAACAAGTCAACGTTTATTGATGAACTGCGTTCATCAATTCTCCATAGAAAGGAGGTGATCCAGCCGCACCTTCCGATACGGCTACCTTGTTACGACTTCACCCCAATCATCTGTCCCACCTTAGGCGGCTGGCTCCATAAAGGTTACCCCACCGACTTCGGGTGTTACAAACTCTCGTGGTGTGACGGGCGGTGTGTACAAGGCCCGGGAACGTATTCACCGCGGCATGCTGATCCGCGATTACTAGCGATTCCAGCTTCATGTAGGCGAGTTGCAGCCTACAATCCGAACTGAGAACGGTTTTATGAGATTAGCTCCACCTCGCGGTCTTGCAGCTCTTTGTACCGTCCATTGTAGCACGTGTGTAGCCCAGGTCATAAGGGGCATGATGATTTGACGTCATCCCCACCTTCCTCCGGTTTGTCACCGGCAGTCACCTTAGAGTGCCCAACTTAATGATGGCAACTAAGATCAAGGGTTGCGCTCGTTGCGGGACTTAACCCAACATCTCACGACACGAGCTGACGACAACCATGCACCACCTGTCACTCTGCTCCCGAAGGAGAAGCTCTATCTCTAGAGTTTTCAGAGGATGTCAAGACCTGGTAAGGTTCTTCGCGTTGCTTCGAATTAAACCACATGCTCCACCGCTTGTGCGGGCCCCCGTCAATTCCTTTGAGTTTCAGCCTTGCGGCCGTACTCCCCAGGCGGAGTGCTTAATGCGTTAACTTCAGCACTAAAGGGCGGAAACCCTCTAACACTTAGCACTCATCGTTTACGGCGTGGACTACCAGGGTATCTAATCCTGTTTGCTCCCCACGCTTTCGCGCCTCAGTGTCAGTTACAGACCAGAAAGTCGCCTTCGCCACTGGTGTTCCTCCATATCTCTACGCATTTCACCGCTACACATGGAATTCCACTTTCCTCTTCTGCACTCAAGTCTCCCAGTTTCCAATGACCCTCCACGGTTGAGCCGTGGGCTTTCACATCAGACTTAAGAAACCACCTGCGCGCGCTTTACGCCCAATAATTCCGGATAACGCTTGCCACCTACGTATTACCGCGGCTGCTGGCACGTAGTTAGCCGTGGCTTTCTGGTTAGGTACCGTCAAGGTGCCAGCTTATTCAACTAGCACTTGTTCTTCCCTAACAACAGAGTTTTACGACCCGAAAGCCTTCATCACTCACGCGGCGTTGCTCCGTCAGACTTTCGTCCATTGCGGAAGATTCCCTACTGCTGCCTCCCGTAGGAGTCTGGGCCGTGTCTCAGTCCCAGTGTGGCCGATCACCCTCTCAGGTCGGCTACGCATCGTCGCCTTGGTGAGCCGTTACCTCACCAACTAGCTAATGCGACGCGGGTCCATCCATAAGTGACAGCCGAAGCCGCCTTTCAATTTCGAACTATGCAGTTCAAAATATTATCCGGTATTAGCCCCGGTTTCCCGGAGTTATCCCAGTCTTATGGGTAGGTTACCCACGTGTTACTCACCCGTCCGCCGCTAACTTCATAAGAGCAAGCTCTTAATCCATTCGCTCGACTTGCATGTATTAGGCACGCCGCCAGCGTTCATCCTGAGCCAGGATCAAACTCTCCAATAAAGTTAGTTTGTCTAGCATCTAAAAATAAAAATTGACGTTCACGTTGTTTGTTTCGTTCAGTTTTCAAAGAACTAAAAGCGGGTGAAGAGAATCGAACTCTCGACCAGAGCTTGGAAGGCTCTTGTTTTACCACTAAACTACACCCGCGTGGTCGGGAAGACAGGATTTGAACCTGCGACCCCCTGGTCCCAAACCAGGTGCTCTACCAAGCTGAGCCACTTCCCGTTATGGCGCGCCCGAGAGGAGTCGAACCCCTAACCTCTTGATCCGTAGTCAAACGCTCTATCCAATTGAGCTACGGGCGCTTATTCATGATGTTTTTTCGTCGTTGTATTTTGGCGACTCAATTATCTTACCATACTACATTTTCAAATGCAAGTACTTTTTAAAAGATTTTTTGATGCGGCCGAGAGGACTTGAACCTCCACGGGGTTTCCCCCACTAGGCCCTCAACCTAGCGCGTCTGCCGTTCCGCCACGACCGCGCGAAAAAAACAAAAGTGAGCCATGAAGGATTCGAACCTTCGACCCTCTGATTAAAAGTCAGATGCTCTACCAACTGAGCTAATGGCTCGTAAATGGCTGGGCTAGCTGGATTCGAACCAGCGCATGACGGAGTCAAAGTCCGTTGCCTTACCGCTTGGCTATAGCCCATCGAAATAGTTATCTTCTTTTCAAAGACAAATGTTATTTTACCATAATGTCCAATAAAAAACAACTGCTATATAGCAGAAGTTAAAATGGCGGTCCCGACCGGGGTCGAACCGGCGATCTCCTGCGTGACAGGCAGGCATGTTAACCACTACACCACGGGACCATTTGGTTGCGGGGACAGGATTTGAACCTGCGACCTTCGGGTTATGAGCCCGACGAGCTACCGTACTGCTCCACCCCGCGATAATATTATTTATATAATTTATATGGTGGAGGATGACGGGATCGAACCGCCGACCCCCTGCTTGTAAGGCAGGTGCTCTCCCAGCTGAGCTAATCCTCCGAAGTGGTGACCCGTACGGGATTCGAACCCGTGTTACCGCCGTGAAAGGGCGGTGTCTTAACCACTTGACCAACGGGCCAATATGTATGGCAGAGAAGAAGGGATTCGAACCCTCGCACCGCGTTAGCGATCTACTCCCTTAGCAGGGGAGCCCCTTGAGCCACTTGGGTACTTCTCTGTATGGCTCCGCAGGTAGGACTCGAACCTACGACCGATCGGTTAACAGCCGATAGCTCTACCACTGAGCTACTGCGGAATAATGAAGACAATTTGTATCTTATAAAAATTCTCATCGTAAGTCAAGAAGTTTTTTCACAACATCTTGCGCAAACGTGACATGTTTATAATATACTGGATTGCGTTTTCACTGTCAAGATGTTTTCACTACCAGTTTTAGTTGTCCTTTACACTTTCCACATACATATCTTTGTGTATTTATTTGACGTCTTCTTACATATTGAAAAGAACACCCCATACATTCATACATAGAAACTCTCGTTTCCTCCTCACTAATCATTCGTTTACAAAAACGTGGTGCACCTACTTTCTTTAATAACTCACGAAAATCTCTATCTCGATGCTTATACCCTTTTCCTGTGATATGTAAGTGATAATGACAAAGTTCATGTTTAACAATCCCGACTAACTCTTCTTTTCCATATACTTCGTAATATCGATAATTCAATTCTATATTATGATTCTTCAATAGATAGCGCCCACCAGTTGTACGTAACCTACTATTAAACATCGCTTTATGTAAAAACGGCATTCCAAAGCATTGTAACGATACCTCTTCCACTAACCGCTGAATTTCTTGCTCATCCATTCTCATTCCTCCTAAACTAAAAAATATTTCCACACTTTTCTCCCTTCTTATACATATAGTAAATAGTACATATACCCATCCTCATTCAAGAAGCGTGATTTCTAAAAATGCAGCATTGCTAGAAATCCACTCACCAACCTCTCATTAAAGTTACTTTAACTAAAAGGAGCTACTTTTTTGAGAGCAGGATTAAACAAGGAGGGATTCCTATGCCCACGTGGCTAAAGAAACAAATGCAACGTGCATATTTTGAGAAAAACCGGTATCAAATCAAGTTACTAAATGAATGCTGGTTTTATTATAGTAAAATACACCAAAGCTCATAATCAATTAAACTTTCCAGTTCATAAAAAAAGAGCAGTTTCATCTGCTCTCTTTTCTTACTATTCAATCGGTAACATTGATAATGCCACACGACCTTTTTTCATATCAATATCATCTACCCATACCTTTACAATTTGTCCCACGGATACAATATCTAATGGATGCTTTACAAATTGTTTGCTTAGTTTAGAAATATGTACTAAACCATCTTGCTTCACACCAATATCAACAAAGGCACCGAAATCAACAACATTGCGGATCGTTCCCTCTAATTCCATACCACGCTTTAAATCTTCTAATTTTAAAATCCCCTTTTTCAAAAGTGGCTTTGGCAACTCATCCCTCATATCTCGCTCCGGGCTAATTAAAGCATCCATAATATCAACTAACGTCGGCTCACCAATCTCCGTCTCTTGAGATAATTTAGAAATATCTACTCCTTCGAAACTCTTTTGCAAGTTTGGTTTCCCCACATCATTCTTTGATAACCCTAAGCTCTTCAATAGCAATTCAACATTTTTATATTGTTCTGGATGAATCCCTGTGCGATCTAACGGATTTGCTCCTTCTAATATACGTAAAAACCCGATACATTGTTCATAAGTTTTCGCACCTAAACGTGGGATTTTCTTTAATTCAGTACGCTTCGTGAATTTCCCATCTTCCTCACGCTTAGCTACAATATTTTTCGCAACTGTTTTTGATAATCCCGAAACATATTGCAACAATGCAACTGAAGCTGTATTTACATTAACACCAACTCGGTTAACTGCTGTCTCTACTACGAATGTTAATGATTCATTTAATCTCTTTTGAGATACATCATGTTGATATTGTCCCACCCCAACAGATTTAGGGTCAATTTTCACAAGCTCTGCAAGTGGATCTTGTAGACGTCTCCCAATTGAAACAGCACTTCTTTCTTCAACCTGTAAATTCGGAAACTCCTCGCGAGCTACATCAGATGCTGAGTACACACTAGCACCCGCTTCATTTACAATAATGTAAAATACATCTCGTTCTACATTTTGTAATACATCTACTATAAATTCTTCCGTTTCCCTCGAAGCTGTACCATTTCCAATTGCTATCATTTCAACTTCATATTTATCTATAATTGAAATGATTTTCTTTTTTGCATCCTCATATTTACGAGCAGGCGGATGCGGATAAATAACATCTATGTGAAGAACTTTTCCTGTATCATCTACTACAGCTAATTTACAACCAGTTCTATATGCTGGATCTACCGCTAACACAACTTTCCCTTTCATCGGAGGTTGTAATAATAAATTACGTAAATTCTCAGAGAAAATATGAATCGCTTGTTCTTCGGCCGTTTCCATTAATTCTTTACGAATTTCTCTTTCTATTGAAGGTTGAATTAATCGCTTATATCCATCTTCCATCGCTAATTGTACATAATGCGCACTTTTAGAAGCTTCATCAAGAATCATTTTTTTATGTAAAAACTGAAGAATTTCTTCAATTGGTGTGATAACAGAAACTCTTAATACTTCTTCCTTTTCACCACGATTCATAGCTAGTACACGATGCGGCACTACTTTTTGCAACGGTTCTTCATAGCCATAATACATTTCATATATATTCTTTTCATCTTTTTCTTTATCTTTTACAGATGAAGACATAATTCCTTTTCGGAAAGTAGTATTGCGAATCCAACTACGATATGCTGCATTATCCGAAACAAGTTCCGCAATAATATCTTGCGCACCTTGCAACGCATCTTCTGCAGACGCCACTTCCTTTTCTGCATTAACAAATTCCATAGCCTTCTCTGCTGGATTTTCTTTTTTATATAATAATAGCCACTCAGCTAACGGTTCTAATCCCTTTTCTTTAGCAATTGTAGCTTTCGTTCTTCTTTTCTCTTTATATGGACGATATAAGTCTTCTACTTCTTGAAGTTTTGTTGCAGCCACAATATGACGACGCAACTCTTCGGTTAGTTTACCCTTTTCACCAATAAGACGAAGAACCTCTTCTTTCCTATCTTCTAGTTGCATCATATATTGCCATCTTTCTAAGATTGCACGAATTTGCACCTCATCAAGAGACCCTGTCCATTCTTTTCGGTAACGAGCGATAAATGGAACTGTGTTACCTTCTTCTGTTAATTGAATAACATGACGAACTTGCTTTTCTGTAAAGCCTAATTCTTTCACTAACATTTTCATTAACCCTTGTCGATTATCTACCATTTCCATATCCAACCGTAACCTCCTCTATAATAAAAAAAAGTTGCCCTGTAAAGAGAGCAACTTAAACTGCCGATTTAAAAATCTATTAGTCCTAAACTAATTTGTAACGCTTCATCTACACGACTCATCATCACTTCATCCAAATGAGTGATTTTGTCCGTTAAGCGTTGCTTATCGATTGTTCGAATCTGCTCAAGTAAAATAACAGAATCCCTCTCAAAACCGTACTTTTTCGCATCAATTTCCACATGAGTGGGTAATTTCGCTTTTTGAATCTGTGCAGTAATAGCCGCTACAATCACAGTCGGACTAAAACGATTTCCGATGTCATTTTGAATGACAAGAACCGGACGAACGCCTCCTTGCTCAGAACCAACAACTGGGGAAAGGTCTGCAAAATACACGTCGCCGCGTTTTACAATCAAAATATTACCCCCCGCTAACTAAGCGTTCTACTGTATGAGCTGCTTCATACTCTGCTAAGAAAGCTTCAGATGCAATACCAAGATTAATTTTTCCCATTTCAATGTACCCACGTCGCATTGATTCATGTTGGTAGCGTTTCTTCGTCTTATGTTGACGCAATAACAGTTGTGTTGCCTGGCAAATTAGTTCATGGCGATTCTTATTCTCTTGTTTTCCAATTCCGTCCAATTCCGTTACCATTTGCTTTGGCAACCGAACCACGATTTCAGTAGTTACACTTGATTCGGACACAAAAATACACCTCCACCGTCAACTACACACCCAAATATATATATGACACCTATTGTAATAATACCATTGTATGGAGCCTGTTGCAAAGACTTCCTTATTCCTTGCTTATGTTTTCCAATTCATAAATAAAACATTCATCTTCTTTTACTTTTTATCTCTTTCAAACAAGAAATAAAGCAATCCTTCAGTAATATTTCATTGCAACTTATATTAATAACAAGTATAAAAAGAAGCTCCCCAGCGAAAAAGAGCCTATTCTTTATTAGTGAAACTCCTCCAAATGACGAGATGCTGAGTAATAATACCTTCTTCTATATATCGTTCAAATAATTGATTACTTCTACAACTTTACCATGTCGTATAAATATTCTCGGTACACGGAAGCTTATCGTTGCAATAATTTCATAATTAATAGTCCCGGAATATTCAGCAACCTCGGTAGCACTAATATACTCATCACCTTGTCTCCCAATGAGTGTAACTTTCGTACCAAGTGGCACTTCACAAGGAAGATGTATCATGAATTGATCCATTGTCACTCGCCCTACAATCGGTACTCTTTCACCGTTTACAAGTACCTTAAACCCTTGCAATCTTCTAAGCCAGCCATCTGCATATCCAATTGCAACTGTCGCAATCCATTCTTCAGTTCTCGTTCGGTATGTGACATTATAACTAATCCCATCTCCTTTAATCACTTGCTTAATATGAGCAACTTTCGTGTGAAGTGACAACGCCGGTTCCAATTTAAATGGTAAAAAAGGACGTATTTCTACAGATGGGGATAATCCATACATCGCAATACCAATTCGCACCGCATTAAATGTAATCCCTTGAAACCTTAACGTTGCGGCGCTATTGGCTGTATGGACAAATTTAAGATTCACTCCAAATTCTTTCAACCAACGTAACTGCTGCAAAAATGTATTATATTGCTTATCAAAATAAGAAGTCTCAACCTCATCCGCTGTTGCAAAATGCGTATATACTCCTTCTAACTCTAAAAATGGCGCACCTTCTAAACTCTTTAAGAACCCTTTTAATTCTTTTCGTTCACGTATTCCGATTCTCCCCATACCACTATCAAAATTAATATGGAATTTCATTATTGATGAACCATCCCAGAGCTTTATCGCTTCTTCCACCCATTCTTTTTGAAAAACAGTTAATGCTACATCATTTTCAGCAGCTACATTTACATCACGGGGCGGGGAAGGACCTAATACTAAAATCGGTGCAGTAATACCAGCCCTCCGAAGCACTAAAGCTTCATCTAAAAAAGCAACTGCTAATCTTGTTGCTCCTGCTTCTAATGCAGTTTTAGCCACCGGTACATAATCGTGCCCATATGCATTCGCTTTAACTACAGCAAAAATCTCTACATCACTTGGAATGGACTCTTTAATATGTGTAACATTGTTATAGATCGCATCTAAATCCACTTCCACCCACGTGTCACGGTAAAACGGCGCTTCTTCCATAAATACACTTCCTTATACACGATATGCGAAGCTTATTCTTTTATATGCTTCTTTTATGAAATCTACCTTCAAACTAAGAAAAGACGTGGTGCACATATATCACCACGTCTAAGAAGTTTACTTCACCTGCTTCGCTGTAACCGAACGAGCAACCATCAACAACTCATTCGTCTCTAAACCTTTAGACACGAGCATATATTCTACTCCGTTATGTGACCACGTTACAGAGTCTTTCGTCAATGCACCAATCGTGAAACCAAGATCAACCGGCTCTCCACTTACACTTACCGCCGATGAGGCCTCTGCAACTTTTGACTTTTCTTGTATTAAAGTAAAGGATTTCTTACTTCCAGTGTATGTGAGTATTGCACGCTTGCCACTGTCTGTCTTCAACTCTTCTTCCTCTTTCAAAGTCATACCTTGCGGTGTATCACGTGGATACAAAATAGCAAACGGTTTGTCTTCTTTCGCTGCCGTCTGAACATCCACTTGTGCTCTAGACATATTTTGTTTCGTATCAAATGCACCTTTATCAAACTTTGCATCAAACTTTACTTTAGTGAAATCTACTTTTACAAGGACATTTTGATCATTATCCATCAGTTTCACAGAAACTGGTGTTAAATCACTTTTATTCAGCTTAATTTCTTGTTTCGGCAACATATTTTGATGTTGATAATTTGTTTTTGTTTTAAACACATAATACTTATCTGTTTTCTCGAAAGAGAGATTTTTCTTATCTTGCAAAATATCTCTTACAAGTGATTCATATAAATAAGCCTGGCTACTATTTTGCGGCCAATCACTTTGAAAACGGAAACTCTTATTAAGTGCCGGTGTTAATACAAATACACCTTCATCATTCCTTAAAATAATTTGACTCTGATCCTTTTTCGCATTCTGCAAATTCACACGATAATACGAAGGTTCTTTATGCCAAATTTCTACATTGTACTCTTGAGGTTCATTTCCTGTTTTAATAGATAATTTCGCTTCAGCTTGATAACTCTTCATACTTTTAACTTTCGTTTCTAAATCTCTCACAACATCTTCCTGTTTCTTTTCCATACAACCCGCCAACACAAAAACGGTCAATAAACCGACAAGAACTAAAAACAGACGCCTTTTCATCACTTCAGCCCCTTTGCCCCTATAAATGAATGGAAGATATGCCTTCCTTATCGCTACCTCAAATATATGAGACAAAGATATAAAATATGCAGACTAGCGTGACGAGCTTTCCAAAACAACTTGAGCAACGGCAAATTCTTTACTATGACTAATTGATAAATGAACAATATGCTCTGTATTTGTAATGATAATCGGCTTACCTCTATCATCATTCCTTACTTCAATATCTAAAAAACTCACTTCTTTCCCGATACCGGTCCCTACCGCTTTAGAATACGCCTCTTTTGCTGCAAATCTTCCAGCTACAAATTCTGTAAGACGACTTCCTTTCAGCCCCTCGGCAACACCACGTTCTCTTTCAGTTAAAATACGTTCCATAAATTTAAGCTTTCCATCTAGCATTTTTTCAATTCGATTTAACTCAATAATATCGATTCCAATCCCTACAATCATTTCAAAATCCCCTTCTTCTATTTAGCTTTCTTCATTCATATTGTAAGAATAACAGGAATCTTTCTGATGCAAAAGGAGTGATACTAACAACATGCTAATACCATCCACTCGCATTTCCTTACAACCGATTATCATTTCTTTACTTCTTATACAATTAGTCATGATTATATTGAGCGACTTTTCCCTCTTTCACCTGGCAGCCTACAATGAATATATCGCTAAAGGAGAATGGTGGCGTGTCATAACTTCCTTACTTGTACACGTAGACTTACAACATTTCCTTTCTAATAGTATTTGTTTATTCGTATTTGGTTCTTCTATCGAAAAACAACTAGGACACTTTTCTTTCATCATTATTTTTTTCCTTTCTGGCATTCTCGGGAATATTTCTTCTTATATTATTATGCCTCTTGAATATATTCACGCCGGAGCATCTGGTGGTATTTTCGGATTACTAGGCGCCCAATTATTTTTATTGTATAGTCGATATCGTTCTTCAAAACCAAGAGACATCGCTATTTTTTCAATAATGATACTTATATTACTACTATTTACTTTCTTTAATCCCTCTGCCAATCCTATAAGCCATTTAACAGGACTGATCATTGGCGGCATGTGCACCCCTTTTTTAACAAAAAAAAACGATGGCGCAGAGCTTATTTAATATAGAAGCTCGCACCATCGATAATTTCCACATCTGTTTGTTTACTTAACTCTCTCATTAGTTGAAATAAAGACTCGTCCTTTTTCTTCGCCTCAATCATACAATCAATTCGCGGAACACTCCCCTTTATCTTTTTCAAAAAAGATAAGAAAGTATCTACATCAATAAAATCTGCATGTGCTCTCGGGTTTTTTCCATCTCTAGGACTGGAGATGTGCATTTTAACCGGTAACAAAGACGATTCCCACGTATGTACAACACGCGCCCAATCTTCATGCCAATCTTCCTGGTCATTATTCATCATATGATGGTGCAAATCAAACACGACTGGAATGTCTAATTTCTCACCTAAATACAATGTTTCTTCTAAAGAAAAGGTCGTGTCATCATTTTCTAATATAATCATCTCTTGAATACCTCTTGGAACAGTTGACCAATTTTCTATAAAGCGTTCTAATGCAAGCTCCTTATCTTTATAACCTCCTCCCACATGTAATACACATCGTTGCTTATGTTCAATTCCCATACCCTTTAACAATTTTTTGTGCATCTGCAATGTCTTTACAGATTGTTTGAAAATACTCTCCTCAGGTGAATTTAGTACAACAAAGTGATCTGGATGGAAGTCAATTCGCATATTCATACGAATTGCATATTCACCTAATTCTTTCAGATTTTCTTTTAACGGACGAATATAGTTCCAATCTAACAACTCCTCATGATTCGCTAAAGGAATAAGTTTGGAACTAAGTCGAAAGAAAGATATATCATGCCCTTTATTATGTTTTAATAACCGTAAGCAATTTTCCAAATTCGAATTAGCGATTCTTTCAAGTTTACGAATCGCAGCCTCTCGATCATCAATCCGCTGAAACTGTGCATACGTCATCGTTTGAGATGGAGAAGCATTCTTCAAATGTACACTCATCGCAACATACCCAAGTCTTACAAGCATATAGCACCTCATTTCTATACGAGTTACTATGTAGTATGCACAATTACAGAAATAAAAAAAGAGAATGCCCGCAAATGATATGATCCCCTTATAGTAGACAGGAAAAAGAAAGCACATTAACCTGTTTACTATGGAGGGGATTTTTTTATGGGAAAAATTAGAGTTACTTACGATGTAGAATTTAAGAAACAAGCTATAGATTTATACTTAAAAGAAGGCATGAGTTATAAAACCATTGCGAAAGAATTAGGTATTCATCACTCGGTTGTAAGTCGTTGGGTGAAACACTTTGAAGCTGAAGGAATCAAAGGACTAGAAGAAAAACGCGGTAAAGCGAAAGGACCAGGTTTAGGTAGACCAAGGGTTAGACCCGAAGATCCAGAAGCTAAGATCAGACGATTAGAAGCGGAAAATGAAATGTTAAAAAAGCTCTTAGGGATGTAAAAGGAGGAATGAAAGTCGTATCCAAAACGAAAAAATTCGAAGTCATCCATGAAATGACAAAAACAGGTTATACAGTGACTATTCTATGCGATATTGCTGGTGTAACCAGAAGTGGGTACTACAAATGGATAAAACGGCATACGACGCCTTCAAAAAAACAATCAGAGGATATCGAAATTAAGAAAAAGATATTGGCGTGTCATAAAAAATTAAGAGGAATTTATGGATATAGAAGAATACAAGTGTGGCTGAAAGCCACATATAACCTTTATTTGAATCATAAGCGCATCCAAAGATTGATGAGTGAACTAGGTATCAAAGCCGTAATTAGGAAAAAACGACCTTATTACGGAAAAAAAGAAGCTTATGTGATTTCAGAGAACCATCTAAATAGGGAGTTTCAAGCTTCAAAACCGAATGAGAAATGGGTAACCGATATTACCTATTTGATTTTCAATGGACAGCGCTTGTACTTATCCGCTATTAAGGATTTATACAATAATGAAATTGTTGCCTATGAAACCAGTCGTAGAAACGACTTGAAACTTGTGTTAGATACACTGAAAAAGGCAAAGAAAAAACGAAATGTGAAGGGAATTCTCTTACATAGTGATCAAGGGTCCCAGTATACATCTCGTCAATATAATCAATTACTTAAAAAATATCAGATGAAGGCAAGTATGTCTCGAAGAGGCAACTGTTGGGATAATGCTTGTATGGAAAACTTCTTCAGTCACTTTAAGGCAGAGTGTTTTCATTTACACTCCTTCCATAAAGCGAATGAGGTCAAACTTGCCGTGCGTAAATATATGCACTTTTATAATCATCAAAGATTTCAAAAGAAATTAAATAACCTGAGTCCATATAAATATAGAACTCAGGTTGCTTAGTTGCGCTTTTTAAATACTGTCTACTTGACAGGGGTCACTGCAAAAGGGCATTCTCTTTTTTATTAAGCTTGTGGACGGCTATGATGTTTTCTTTCGCCGCGTCCAGTTGAAGATCCAGGGCGACCTTCACCTTTACGACCACGGTTAGCATCACGGCTACCAGCATCACGGCTACCGCCATCACGATTACGATCACGGTTACGACCATCGCCACTTCCGCTTCCACGTCCATCACGATTGCGATCACGGTTACGACCATCGCCACCGCCGCGTCCATCACGACTACGATTACGATCACGGTTACCATCACGGTATCCACTTCCGTTACCACCGCGTTTTTTAGAACCGCCACCGCCACCTCTTGAAACAACTGGTGGTTCTGATGTTAAAGCGATCGGAGTTGTATCCGGCTCTTTTGTCATCATTTTTAAAGCAGCAGCTACTACTGTTACAGAATCATTCTCTTCTAACATTTCTTCTGCAATACGCTTGTAGTATGATAAGTTATCATTTTCAATTGTGCTTTGAAGTTTTTCAGCGATTAAACGTTGTTGACCTTCTAACGCCTCGTCAAGTGTCGGTGCGTCCATACGATCAACCTTACGTTTTGTTGTACGCTCGATATTTTTTAATTGTCCTGATTCACGTGGTGTTACAAATAACATTGCAATACCTTTTTTACCAGCACGGCCAGTACGACCGATACGGTGAACGTATGATTCTGGATCTTGTGGGATATCGAAGTTGTATACGTGTGTTACGCCTGAAATATCAAGACCACGTGCAGCAACGTCTGTTGCAACAAGAACTTCAATAGTACCTTCTTTAAATTTACGTAATACAGACATACGCTTCGCTTGTGTTAAGTCACCGTGAATACCTTCTGCTGCATAACCACGTAAGTTTAATGCTTCTGATAATTCATCAACACGACGCTTTGTACGACCGAATATGATTGCAAGCTCTGGAGATTGAATATCTAGTAAGCGTGTTAACACGTCAAACTTTTTCTTTTCTTGCACTTCTAAATAGAACTGCTGAATGTTTGGCATTGTTACTTCTTTTGCTTTTACTTTAATGTGTTGAGGCTCAGTCATGAAACGCTCAGCAATACGACGGATTGGATCTGGCATTGTCGCTGAGAATAATAATGTTTGATGTGTTTCTGGCACATCTGTTAAAATCGCTTCAATATCTTCAATGAAGCCCATGTTTAACATTTCATCCGCTTCGTCAAGAACAACAGTCTCTACGTTTTGTAAGCGAAGTGTTTTACGGTTGATATGATCTAAAATACGACCCGGCGTACCTACAATAATGTGTGGGTGTTTTTTTAGAGCACGAATTTGGCGGTTAATATCTTGACCACCATAAATTGGTAGAATACGAACACGTTTATGTTTACCAATTTTGTATAGCTCTTCTCCAACTTGAATTGCTAATTCACGCGTTGGCGCGATAACAATACCTTGAACTGCTTCTTTATTTGTATCCACTTTATCTAATAGTGGTAATCCGAATGCTGCTGTTTTCCCTGTACCTGTTTGCGCTTGCCCAATAATATCCTTACCTTGCAATGCATGTGGAATTGTTTCAGCTTGAATCGGCGTAGCCTCTTCAAAGCCCATACTTTCAACAGATTGTAGTAAAGACTCACTTAATCCTAGTTCTCGAAATGTTGTCAATGTTACTTCTCCTTTTCTATCCTATACTTATCATTTAAAAAAAGGCGTTTTCCGAACTTGCGGAAAAGCCATTTTCCTGAATACTTACGTATATAACCGGGCGTATATTCTTCACGAAAATACTTCTAAACGTTATTACACTTTATCAATTATAAGTTTTGTAGGTGTAAAAAGCAAACCCCAACTGTTACCTTATTTCATATTCAGAGCTTTTTTCTTTACTTTTATTTTTTTATCGTTTACTGTAAGCGCTTATTATAAGTTTCCACTATTTTCGTGGCTATCATCCCTATTTATATACACCAATTATTTCAACATCGTAATTACTTCTTCTAATTTCATGCCGCGAGATGCTTTTACTAATACAACATCTTTCGTACCGACTACTGCTTGCAACTCTTTTATTAACTCTTCTTTACTATCATACGCTTTTACACGGTCTTTAGGGAAATTAATTTTTGCACCTTCAGCAATTTGAGCCCCTAATTTACCATATGTGAATACATATGAAATTTTTGCTGGATCAATTAATTTACCTACTTCATAATGAAATTGCACTTCTTGATTTCCAAGTTCTAACATATCACCAAGCACAACAATTTTTTTAGCAAATCCATCTAAACCATTCATTAGGTGGAACGCAGCTTCCATAGCTGTTGGACTAGCATTATAAGCATCATTGATAATTGTTAAACCACTATCTGTTTTTACAATTTCCATACGCATACCTGTCATTTGAAGTGTTACTAAACCTTGTTTCATTTCTTCCCACGTTACACCAAAATGTTTTGCAATTGCCATTGAAGCAAGCGTATTATATACATTATGCTTTCCTAGTACTGGCAAATAGAATGACAAAGTTTCATCCCTGTTCATCTTAAAGTGTGTCCCAGTAGCCTGCAATGTTACAGTAGTTGGATAGTAATCATTTGCTCTCGCATCACCAAATGTAACTGTTTCAGCTGCTAAATTCATTTCTGGAACACGATTCGTTAATAGTGGCTCATCTCCATTATATACGAACACGCCACCCTTTTGTAAACCTGTAACAATTTCTAACTTCGCTTCAGCAATCGCCTCACGAGAGCCTAAATCCATTAAGTGCGCCTCACCAATGTTCGTAATAATAGCTGCATTAGGACGAGCTAACTTAGATAGAAATTCAATTTCTCCTCGGCTTGACATGCCCATTTCTAATACAGCTACATCTGTATTTTCCTCTAAATTTAAAATAGTAAGAGGTAAACCGATGTGGTTGTTGAAATTACCTTCTGTTTTTTGAACTTTAAATTTAGTCGCAAGAATACTTGTTACAATATCTTTCGTAGATGTTTTACCATTACTACCCGTTACACCAACAACTTTTACATCCAATTGATCACGATAGTTTTTCGCTAACATTTGCAATGCTGCTAGTGTATCTTCTACAAAAATAACCGGAAGATTTTCAGGTGGGTTTTCTACATCTTTCATCCATAATGTAGCAATCGCCCCATTTTCAACAGCTTTGTCTACAAAAGCATGTCCATCGAAACGTTCACCTTGAATTGGAACATATAAATTTCCATTTTCAATTTTCCTCGTATCAATAGACACTCCTTGTATAGTAATTCCCTCATACTGCTCTGCTAATCCAGTACCATTTATCATCTGCTCTACTTGTTTTAACGTTCGATTTATCATGAAAACACTCCTTACATAGAGGAAGCACTATTCCTTCGAATAGTGCTTCCTCCTTTTTTGTTAGATTGTATATTTAATTTTTTGTTTTTCTTCGTGACGCTCAATCGCTAAGCGAATTAGCTCTTCAATTAATTCCGGATACGGTAACCCTGTATGTTGCCATAATAGAGGGAACATACTAAACGGCGTGAATCCTGGCATTGTGTTTACTTCGTTAATATATACTTCTCCATCTTTTGTTAAGAAGAAATCAGCTCGTGTTAAGCCCGAACCATCTAATGATTGGAATGCGATAATTGCATCTCGCTTAATTACATTAGACTCTTCTTCTGTCATTTCAGCTGGAATAATTAACGCTGTATCACCATCGATGTATTTCGATTTGTAATCATAAAAATCTTTTTTCGGTACAATTTCACCTACAACTGAACATTTCGGCTCATCATTACCTAATACACCAACTTCTACTTCACGACCTACAATATTTTCTTCTACAATAATTTTACGGTCAAATTGGAATGCCTCTTCGAATGCATTCTCAAGCTCTTCACGATTGTTACACTTATTAATACCAACACTTGAACCAAGGTTTGCTGGTTTTACGAAGCAAGGATATCCTAATACTTCTTCTACTTTTTCATACGCTGTTTCACGATCTTTTTCCCATGCGCTACGAATGAAAGATGCATATTTCGCTTGTTTCAATCCAGCTTCTGCAAAGATATTTTTCATAACAACTTTATCCATACCAGCAGATGATGCTAATACACCGTTACCTACATATGGAATGTTTAGTAATTCTAATAACCCTTGTACTGTTCCATCTTCACCATTCGGTCCATGTAATAATGGGAAAATAACATCAATTGCATCTTCTTGTTTAGAAGTTGCCGTTGGGATAATTTCTGTACTTAATGATACAGGAGAAATTGTATTCTCTTCCCCACTCATTTGTAATGCCTCAACATTTGTTACTTCGCCTTCAATACGCTCTCCACGCATCCATTGGCCTTGTTCTGTAATATAAATTGGATGAATCTCGAATTTATCTTGATTTAATGCTTTAATAGCAGCAAGAGCCGTTTGTAACGAAACTTGATGCTCAGCTGATTTTCCACCGTATAATAAACCTAATTTAATTTTTGTCACTGAAATCACCCTAACCAATTGTTTTCATTTTTCTATTTTAGCACTTTTTATAAAAATAGGTAGTTCCTATTTGAAATAAAATGTAACTTCCACAAATAATTAAAAGACACCACTTATTGGTTTTCTACACTTTTTCTCTTTAATTTCTACACACCTAAACAAAATTAAACTTTAGAGCAAAATTGCTATCTAATCTAGTTATGTACCTAAAATATGTAGAAATCCACTTTGTGTGTATGGCATCTATATTACCCTACCATTTGTGGAGGGTGAAAAAACATTGATTAAAGTTTCATTTTATTAAGAAGACTGTTTTGTAGGCGTATCTTTTTGCCTCTGCTCAACAAGACGATCTAAAGAAACATATACAAAGCCTGCAACTACACACCCTATACTTAAAATTGTAAATAAGTAGTGACCAAGCAAACGATCCAATAGAAAACCACCAAGAAGTGGACCGAATGCACTTCCTGTAATCCACTGCAAACTCGCCGCCCCCATATAGGTTCCTCTCAAATGCTCAGGGGCCAAATTCGCTACAAACGTCATCTGTACAGGCGACATAATCATCTCGCCTAACGTATATATGGCATAAACAAACATTAACGTCATTAAAATAATTGTAGCATTTGTATCAAATTCTCCAAACCACTTCGGTAACCATCCTATAAAAAACAAACCAATTCCGAACAAACACGCACCGTATAACATCGTCTTTCCAACAGGTTTATCTGTCGCCCATTTTGAAATTTGAAATTGAAATAAAACAACTAATAGACCATTTAATGCCATTAAATATGGGTATGGATTGTTGACTCCAAAAATATCCTTCATTTCGTTATCAAAGTGAAGCGGTAACATGCCTTCTGTTTGAGAGAACCCCATAGAAATAATGATCCCCGCTAACAAATAAATCATTAACGCCTTATCTCTCATTAAAATTTTCCAAACTGCTCCGGATTCCTTCTCTTTATTTTTTTCCGTCATATCCGTAATTTTTGGCATTGTTTCTTTAATAAGTACTAACACTAGTAGCGCATAAAACAACATAGCGGATGAAGCAATAATAAACACGAGGTTCTTTGATAAAACAACTACTGATGCTCCCATTATCGGTCCAATTGCAGCACCAATATTGTGTCCCATTCGCAATAAACCATATGCTTCTGTTCTTTTTTCTGGCGCCGTCACATCTGCAACCATCGCTGATGCCGCTGGGTGAAATAGCGAATTACTTAACCCTAAAAAAATAGATAAAATGGCATATGGAATAAACCCTTCTATAAATAAAAAACCGAGCATTAGTAATGCATTACTCGCCATTGAAAATATCATAATTGGCTTTCTTCCATATATATCAGCTATTCTTCCGCCTATAAGCGAACCAAAACTTGCAGCTATTGGAGAAAGCGCCATAATGATTCCAACTTGTAATAAAGAATCTACCTTATCTTTTAAATATAGTGCAAAAAAAGGCATTAACATCATCATCGCAATTCCGTTCAATGTCTCACCGATAAATCGAATCCATACGTTACGATCCATCTCTCTTAACTCACGCCATGTATTTTTCATAAATTCCCCCCTTAGTTCCCCAACAATTATATTATATATAATTAGAAAAATGTAAATTTTCAAACACAAAATCTAGCCATAACAATCCCTGTCGAAATAAGTAGAAATTCTTCTGAATATGCACGATCTTTATCACTCTTTCTATATATCTTTCTATAACTTTTTTTGGTATTATTATACATGTCGATTCCATAAAAGAGGCATGCTCCCGTAGTGAGCATGCCTCTTTTTACTTATTTCACAGTATATGAATCCTCTTCAATCCAGCTATACATATATTTTTCATCTTCCGTCTCATGTGCTTGTTTTACAATACGAAGCGGACGGAATGTATCTATCATAACAGCCAGTTCAAGTGTCTCTTTCTTCCCTATACTCGCTTCTGTTTTCCCTGGATGTGGCCCATGCGGGATCCCGCTTGGATGAAGCGTAATAGAACCTTCTTCTACACCTTTTCGGCTCATAAAGTTACCTTCTACATAGTACAGTACTTCATCACTATTCACATTACTATGATAATATGGTGCCGGAATAGATTCTGGATGATAATCGTATAACCGCGGTACGAAAGAGCAAATGACGAAATTATGCCCTTCGAATGTTTGATGTACTGGTGGCGGCTGATGAATACGACCTGTAATTGGTTCAAAATCCTCCACATTAAAGACCCACGGATATAAATACCCATCCCATCCAACAACATCTAACGGATGGTGCCCTAACACATGCTTGTGCATATAACCTCTCGACTTTGTCATTACGACAAACTCACCTTTTTCATCATATGTCTCCAATTTCTCCGGTCCACGCATATCTCTTTCACAAAACGGACTATGTTCTAACAATTGCCCATATTCATTGCGATAGCGACTTGGTGTTGTAATTTGGCTATTTGCCTCTACAACAAGAAACTTAGTCTCTCCCTCATCTGGAATAACACGATAAATCGTTCCAATTGGAATTGTTACATAATCACCTTTTCTATAGTGAATCGTTCCAAACATCGTTTCAATTTTTCCTGTTCCATAATGAACAAATAACATTTCATCGCCATCACCATTACGGTAAAAATAATCCATTTTTTCTGTTGGACTCACTACTCCAATTAATAAATCCTCATTCCCAAGCATAAAGTTTCTTCCGCTTACTGCATCACCAGTTTTTTTATTTTCTTTCGTACGGAAGTGGCGATGAGCAAGAGTAACATCCTCTTCATACTGTAACTGACAAGAATGCGATAATGCCGCATGCCCTACTTCTGTTGGCATATAATGATGATACAAAATAGACTGGGTACCAGAGAAACCTTTTGTCCCCATTACCTGCTCACGATAAAGCGATCCATCTTTTTTACGAAATTGTACATGTCGTTTATGAGGTAGCTCCCCCATGTGACGATAAAACATGCCCATCACCTGCTTCCATTTCTTTTTTGATCGTATTACGTAACGTACCTAAACCAGTAATCGACAGCTCTACAACATCTCCATCTTGCAACCACTCTTCCGTACCAAGCTCCAAAATACAGCCCGTTCCTACTGTGCCAGACCCGATAACATCCCCTGGATATAACGTAACATCTTCCGAAGCTCTTTCAATCATTTCAGAGAATGCATAATAAATATCTTGGAAATTCCCTTTTGATAACAGTTGCCCATTTACATGAGCAGTCATCTCTAAATCATAACGATCACCGTTACGATAAACGTCTAATTCCTCTTTCGTAACGAGATACGCTCCTAATGAAGTTGCAAAATCTTTTCCTTTCGCTGGACCGAGTCCCACTTTCATTTCTGTTGCTTGTAAGTCCCTTGCACTCCAGTCGTTCATAATGCAGTAACCAAAAATATATTCCTCTGCTTGTTCACGAGAAATGTTTCGTCCTTCTTTCCCAATTACGCAAGCAATCTCTAACTCATAATCAAGCTTTTTAGACTTCTTCGGACCAATAACAAAATCATCTGGCCCAATAACAGCACGGTGGTTAGTAAAATAAAAAACCGGGATATCATACCATTCAGGTACAACATCTAGCCCTCTTCGTCCGCGAGCTGTTTTTACATGCTGTTCAAATGCATAAAAATCTCGAATGCTACTCGGATTAGGAATTGCCGCTGCTAATTGAACTTCCTCTAAGGAATATATACCCTTTTCAGGATTCTTAATATTACGCAATACTTCTACATACTCATCTGCTTTCTCTAAAAAGGCGAACATAGAAGAAGGTAATTGTCCATCACTCGCAAGATTCATATCGATTACTTTGTCACCTTCAAGCCATCCAGCTCGCATTTCTTTCGATGGGAGACGAAATGTAACAAATTTCATCGTGATTCCTCCCTATGAAAATGAAATTTCCACCAACAAAGGAACTCTTGCTGGTGGATACAAATTTTATAAATTTCCGCGACGCTCTTGTTCTCTTTCAATTGATTCGAATAACGCTTTAAAGTTCCCTTCGCCAAATCCACGAGAACCTTTACGTTGGATGATTTCAATAAATAGAGTTGGACGATCTACAATTGGTTTCGTAAAGATTTGTAATAAATAACCTTCTTCGTCACGGTCTACTAGAATCTTCAATTCTTTTAATCTATCAATTTCTTCATCAATTTTCCCCACTCGTGCAGTTAACTCATCGTAATACGTATCTGGCGTATCTAAAAACTCCACGCCATTCGCACGAAGCACTTCAATTGTTTTTACAATGTCACTTGTTAATAAAGCGAGATGCTGTACACCTGCTCCGTTATAGAACTCTAGATATTCTTGAATTTGTGACTTTCTTTTTCCGTCTGCTGGTTCATTAATTGGAAACTTAATACGGCTTCCATTCGTCATAACTTTTGACATTAATGCCGAATACTCTGTGCTAATATCGTCATCATCAAAGTGAATCATTTGTTTAAATCCCATAACATTCTCGTAATAACTAACCCACTCTTCCATTTTCTCAACGTTACCAACTACATGGTCTACAGCAATTAAACCAGACTCTTCAAATGGAATATTAAACTCAACCTTTTGGAATCCTGGCATAAATGTTCCTTTATAATTTTTACGCTCTACAAGCGTGTGAATTGTATCACCATACGTACCAATAACCGCTTTTTTCAATGTACCGTCCTCATCTGTTAACTCCTCAGGTGGAGCAATCGCAACAGCGCCACGTTTTACAGCTTCAGAGTAGGCTTTATCAACGTCATCAACAAGTAAAGCCACATCTTTCACTCCATCACCATGAGTCTTTACAAACTCTGCAATACGGCTATCGCTACTTAAAGCTCCAGACACAACAAAACGCATATTTTTTTGCACAAGAACATAAGATACCTTTTCACGGTTTCCTGTTTCTAATCCAGAATAAGCTACAATTTTGAATCCAAACGCTCTCGCAAGATAATAACTTGATTGCTTTGCATTCCCTACGTAAAATTCCAAATGATCTACATCACGTACCGGAAAAAAGTCCTCCATTTGTGCAGCTAGCGTATCCATAGATTTTTGTTTCATAATATCTTCATCCCCCTGTAAATAGATTAAATGGTCCATACTTAAAACCAACCGAAAACGCTTCCAACATCAATTAATAGAAATTAGTTAGCAAGCTAACAATTTCCGACCTTTAAAATTTTCTATCTTTTCTGTCAAATTCCTCTTTTTTTCTTACATATAAAATTCGACTTTTTTCTCTTTAAAGTAAGGGGAAAATATTAATACTTGAAGGTATATATGAGAGGAAAACAAAAAAGACTCCAACATATTAACTACTTACTAATACGTTAGAGTCTTTATTTTTTTTGAATGATTGTATTTATATTTTTCATACTAATATATTTGCAAGGAATAGAATAAATGATGTTAATATTACCGCTCCGCCTAATGATCCTAATAAATCTGTTTTTGTTACTTGTAACACTTGTTCACTGTTCATATTCCTCATTCTCCTTTCATTTTGTACAATTTAAAACTTTTATTATACTAATACGCTTGATAGAAATACGATTAATGCTGTTAATACTACTGCTCCGCTTGCTGATCCTAAGAAATCACCTTTTGTTACTTGTAATACTTGCTCTTTCATATCTTTCATTCTCCCTTCATTTATCTTTTGTTACAAAATTTCTATTATACTAATACGCTTGATAGAAATACGATTAATGCTGTTAATACTACCGCTCCACTTGCTGATCCTACGAAGTCACCTTTTGTTACTTGTAATACTTGCTCTTTCATATCTTTCATTCTCCCTTCATTTATCTTTTGTTACAAAACTTCTATTATACTAATACGCTTGATAGAAATACGATTAATGCTGTTAATACTACCGCTCCACTTGCTGATCCTACGAAGTCACCTTTTGTTACTTGTAATACTTGCTCGTTGTTCATAATTTTCATTCTCCCTTCTCTTATTTTTGTTACAAAACTTCTATTATACTAATACGCTTGATAGAAATACGATTAATGCTGTTAATACTACTGCTCCGCTTGCTGATCCTAAGAAGTCACCTTTTGTTACGTTTAATACTTGCTCGTTGTTCATATCATTCATTCTCCTTTTTTATAAGTTATCTATATGTAATTACTAAGAAATGATTAGTTCATAGTTTTCATGTTAACGTTACATTGAAATTAATTACGTAACGTTTGTAACACTAATGTAACATAACTATTATTACGTTGCAATATAATTACGTAAATTTTATTACACTTTTTTTACGTTTTTTTAAATAAACACTCAAAAACCTTGTTTTAATGCGTTTTCTACTACAATCACATTTGTAACACTAGTGTAACATTAAGGTCATAAAGCGAAATATAATATTATTCATCTCTATTTTGTTAAAAACCAAAGTGAAACTTTAATCAACGAGAGTTCCATTCCCTACTAATTATTCCCCTCACCAATCGCACTTTTACTAGAAATTAATGCGGGATAAAATACTATCTTTCCAAGATAAGTTTATATGTTTCCTCTATATAACTATGTATAATGGAAACAAAGAGGTGGTCATTTTGAAATTAATCGCACTAGATATGGATGGTACGCTACTATCATCTAATCTTGAAATCTCCAAAGAGAACTTACAAGCTATCCAAACCGCAAAAGAGGCTGGTCATATTGTAATGATTTGTTCTGGCCGCGCGAAAGAGGATGCTTTGAAATTATTGGAAGAATATAAACTATCTCTTCCAGTTGGAGCAAGCAATGGGGCAATTGTTTATGTGGACGGAAAAGTAATTAACTCGCGTTGTTTACAAAATGATAAAGTATACAAGCTTGCAAAATTACTAGAATCTGAAGGTTTTCCATATAAGTTGTACACAAATAAAGGGGTTTACTCTCCTTATACATGGCAAGATCAAGTTATGCAGGCATTCGAAGAAAACAAGCATACACTAGATGTTACACTTGAGGAGCTTGAAAGAATTACAGAAAAACAAAAGAAATCTAACTTAATTACTGATTTCCAAAAAATAGAAGATGTCGTAAATAATCCAGAATTAGAAATATCTAAATTCTTCATTTTAACATTTAATGCTGCTCATCGTTCACAGCTATTACAAACTTTACAAGAAGATACGGACATTTCAGTTACGGCATCAGCTCCTACTAATGTAGAAATTATGGATAAGCATGGCCATAAAGGCAATGGTTTGCAAGAAATGGCAGCTTATTTCAATATACCAATTGAAGATACTGTTGCAATCGGTGACAACTTTAATGATGTGCCAATGCTACAAGTAGCCGGCTTATCAGTTGCAATGGGAAATGCTGAAGAAGACGTAAAAAAATTATGTGACGTTGTTACATTAACAAATAATGAAAACGGTGTTGCTCATGCAATCGAGCAATTTGTATTGAAACAAACTTCATCTAGTAAATAAAGTTCAACTTTAATCAGAGGCGGGGTTCCTCTGATTATTAGTTGAACCAATCGGGCTTTTACGGGCAGTTAATGCGGGGTAAAAAAAGGACTCTTTCACTTTTTGAAAGAGTCCTTTTTTTACACATGGTGACAAGCAACAAAATGATCTTCACCCACATTACGGAATTCTGGTACATTCGTTTTACAAATATCTGTAGCAAAGGGGCAGCGCGTATGAAAACGGCAACCTGACGGCGGATTTGCCGGACTTGGAATATCCCCTTCTAAAATAATCCGTTCTCGCTTAACCGTTGGATCAGGTATTGGCACTGCTGATAATAATGCTTTTGTATATGGATGAAGTGGATTCGCAAATAACTCATCACGTGGTGCTGTTTCCACAATAGTTCCTAAATACATAATTCCAATTTTCGTACATAAGTGCTCCACAACACTTAAATCATGTGAAATGAATAAATAGGACAATCCCTTTTTCTCCTGTAATTCACTAAATAAATTAATGATTTGCGCTTGAATAGATACATCTAATGCCGCAACAGGCTCATCAGCCACAATAAATTCTGGATCTAATACCATTGCCCTTGCAATAACGATACGTTGACGTTGCCCGCCGGAAAACTCATGAGGGTACCGGTCAATATGATACGGCGCTAAACCACATAACTCCAATACTTCTATCACCTTTGCACGGACATTTTCTTTCGTCGCTAGTCCGTGAGCCAACATTGGCTCACCAAGCGCTTCTCCAATTCTCATTCTTGGATTTAATGAGCTAAATGGATCTTGAAAGACGAGCTGCATATTAGGACGATGCTTTCTCAGCTCTTCTTTTGATAAAGCATGAACATCTTGACCTTTAAATTTCACTTCACCTTCTGTTTTTTGAACGAGACGGAGAATTGTTTTTCCTATCGTCGTTTTCCCACTTCCAGACTCTCCTACAAGGCCAAACACTTCTCCTTTATCAATTGTAAAGCTTACCCCATCTACCGCTTTCACATGTCCAATCGTTCTACTAAATACGCCGCCCTTAATCGGAAAATACGTTTTTAAGTTCTTCACTTCTAATAATGGTTCACTCATTGCCCAGCACGCTCCTCATATAACCAACAAGCTACTTTATGATCCTCGTCATGCACATTAAGATTTGGCGCTTCATTTTTGCATATTTCCATGCAATGTTCACAGCGACCACTAAAGTAGCAAAACTCATCTAAGCCAACTAAATTTGGAACTTGCCCTGGAATAGAATAAAGTTTATCTGTTCGTTTCCCCATTACTGGTTTTGATTTTAGCAACCCTTGCGTATATGGATGTTTCGGATTTTGAAATATTTCTAGTACCGGTGCCTCTTCAATAACTTTTCCACCATACATAACAACAACGTAATCAGCCATTTCCGCTACAACACCTAGATCATGTGTAATTAATAAAATGGACGTTTTAAATTCCTCTTTTACTTGTCTTAGTAAGTCTAATATTTGCGCTTGAATCGTAACGTCTAGAGCTGTTGTCGGTTCATCTGCAATTAATAACTTTGGATTACAACTAAGTGCAATAGCAATCATAATACGTTGTAACATACCACCGCTTAATTCGTGCGGATAAGAATGGACAATTTCATCAGCACGAGCAATACCAACTTTACGAATTAATTCAATTGCTTTTTTGTATGCTTCGTTTTTGCTAAGTAGTTCATGCTCTCTTAACGTCTCAACAATTTGCTCTCCAACAGTAAAGACCGGATTAAGTGATGTCATCGGTTCCTGGAAAATCATCGCGATATCATTTCCTCTTAAACTACGAAGTTCTTTCTCTTTCATTCCTAAAAGACTTTTTCCTTCATAAAGAATATCACCACCAACGATGCCGCCAGATTCAGCAATAAGTCCCATAATAGATAAAGCCGTTACACTTTTCCCGCAACCTGATTCGCCTACTACACAAACTGTTTCACCTTCTCGAACTGAAAAGCTAACATGATTGACAGCCTTTACTGTACCTTCTTCCGTCTGAAAGTGTGTTTGTAAATCCTTTAGCTCTACTACTGCTCTACTCATGCTTTCTCACCTACCGCTTCATCTTTGGATCTAATGCATCACGAAGTGCATCGCCAAGTATATTAATTGATACAACTGTTATAAAGATTGCAAAACCAGGCGGGATCCATAACCAAGGACGCTTTTGGAAATCGATTAATGAGTTTGCTGCACTAATCATATTTCCCCACGATGGTGTAGGCGGGACAACGCCAAGTCCTAGGTAACTTAGTGCAGACTCTCCTAAAATAGAACCTGCAACACCTAATGTGGATACAACAATTAATATCGGCAGGACATTTGGGATTAAATGATATACAATTTTCCGGTAATCGTTTATCCCGAGTACATCAGCAGCTTGCATAAACGATTGTTCTCGCAGCGATAAAATTTGACCTCGTACGAGGCGTGCAAGTCCTGGCCAACCTACTAAACTTAAAATGATCATAATGACATAAAGACGATAATCAGATGGTACTTTCCATTCTGATAAAATAGCTCCCATTATAATAAGTAACGGTAATCCTGGCATCGACATTAAAATATCCGCAAGACGCATTATAATATTATCGACGATACCACGGTAGAAACCTGCAATCGCTCCTAATAAAGCACCTAGTATAACGGATAACACCATTGAGGCTAAGCCAATTGTTAATGAAATTCGTCCTGCTTGCATAAGCCTCGTTAAAATGTCTCTTCCTAATTGATCTGTGCCAAGCCAATGAGAAAAACTAGGTGGTTTGTTAATTAGCGTAACTTGTATTTTTCCTGATGCATACGGTGAAAAGAATGGACCAATAAAACAAAATAAAAACATAAAAACTAATGCGTAAAATCCTATAAGTGCCATTTTATTTTTCTTTATCCTTTTAAAAGCTTGCCTCCACGGCGATGATTCATTCCTTCTTTTCTTTTTTTCTTTTTTTTCCGTAGTTGCTGTAACAGTTTCCATCTCTTTCCCCCCCTTACTTCAACCGAATACGTGGATCAACAACTGCATATACAATATCCGCTAAAAAGTTTGAAACAATTGTCAAACACGAAAGAAACATCGTAAATGCCATTAATACCGTATAATCACGAAAATTTAATGCTTCTAATTGAATATTACCGATACCTGGCCAGTTGAAAATTTGTTCTATAATAATTGCCCCTGAAAACAACCCTGGTAATTCAAATGCAAGCAATGTAATAGCCGGCAAAATTGCATTTTTTAATGCATGTTTATAAATAACGGTCTTCTCCTTTAAACCTTTTGCTCTAGCCGTTCGAATGTAATCTTGCCGTACAACCTCTAACATACTCGTTCTAAAATAACGAGTTAATGAGCCAACTCCAAGAAGAGTTAAAATAAATACGGGTAAAACCATATGCTTTGCAACTTCTATTCCGTAAGCAAGCCCAGTTGAATTACTCCCAACATCAATCATCCCGCCTATCGGTAACAGCTTAAAGTCAACCGCAAACACTTTAATTAAAAACAAACCGATAAAGAATGAAGGAAATGACATCGCTGCAAATACACCAATTGTTACAAGCTTATCGAATAAAGAATGTTGCTTTGTCGCTGAAAATACACCGATAATCAGTGCAATTAGCCAAATAAAGAACAATGCAATAATCGCAACAATAAACGAATTCCATATAAATTTATTTAATAATGACGTTACAGATTCTTGATATTGAAGAGAAAAACCAAAGTCCCCCTGCAATGCATTACCTAGCCAGTGAAAATATCGCTCAACAATTGGTTTATTCAATCCATACAATTCCCTAAGTTCAGCTGCTCTTTCCGGTGTAATCTTCGGGTTTGAATCAATATAATCTCCTGGAAGAAGTGCGAACAGGAAGAAGATAATAATCGATGTCCCCAACAGTGTAGGAATCATTTGTAACAGCCTACGAATGATATATGTTTTCACCCTTTTTCTCTCCAATCTTATGCTTAAAATAGAAGAACATTTTTTCAAAGCGGCACACTACTTGCCGAATGAAAAAATGTCTTCTACTTATACATTCTTCTCGTTATTTTTCGATAGATAGAGCTGGTAAGTTTGCACTAATACTATTGTATTTTTCAGGGTCAATTCCTTTTATATTCCCGTTATAACCAGTAATTGTTCTACGATAGTTTAATAGAATTACTGGTGGATCATCACTTAATTCTTTATACAGTTCTTTATAGATTGGTTTACGTTTTTCAATATCTACCGTTTCAATACCCTTTTGAATTAACTCATCTACTTTTGCATTTTTATAACCAAGACTCTTCTCATTGACACCCGACAAATATTCACCAGCTGTTTCACTCGGATCACTTGTAATTGGTGTCGAAACAGAAGCTAAATCATAATCACCTTTGTTTACCTTCGAAAGCATAGTATTAAAGTCCATAAATTCAGGGTTAAATTCTACACCTATTTCTTTATAATTCTCTTTTGCAATCGGAATTAATAAATCGCTATCTTTAGCCGAACTTGGGCCGAAATAAGAAAGCTTTAATTTTTGACCATCTTTTTCACGAATTCCATCCGAACCAACTTTCCATCCTGCTTCATCTAATAATTTTTTCGCTTTTTCTTTGTCGTATTCATATTTATTAACTCCTTCTTCCGTATAAGCCCAAGAAGTTGGATGAATTGGTACATTAGCTACCGTACCGTATCCTTTCAATGCTGTATCAACATATTTTTTACGATCTAATCCGTAAATAAGTGCTTGACGAACCTTTTTATCCTTTAAGTACGGCTTATTATTATTCATATAAATATAGCTAAATGACGCTGCTGTTTCGATTTGGATATTTGCAAATTCTAAAGCCTTAGCCTGTTCAAGAACTTCGTCACCAGTACCTAGGCCAGTGTAGTCAACCTCACCTGTTTGGAATAATTGAAGCTTCGTATCACCAGAAGTAATTTTATAAATGAAGTTTGGAATTTTTGGTTTACCCGCATAATAATTTTCATTTGCTACAAATCGCACTTCTTGCCCTGGGATATACTTTTCAAATTTATATGGACCCGCAGCTATCGGTTTTTCATATAACGCTTTTAAGTAATCTAAGCTTGTATTTTGTTTGTAATCTTTTCCATAATAAGCTTTTGATAATACCTCTCCACCTAAGGCTGTTAGTGCCTGTGAATTAACTTTTTCAGTTGTAATTTTAATTGTCTGTGGATCAACAACTTGAATTCCTTCAATAGAAGTTGCTTTTCCTTCTTTATATTCTTTACCACCTTTAACAGCATATTGAGAAATGTCTTTGTCACCCTCATATGCCTTATCATGTAAAAGCGTCAATGTGAACGCTACATCATCTGCTGTTAATGGTGAACCATCGCTAAATTTCAAATCTTTACGTAAATGGAATGTATATGTTAACTGATCAGAGGAAATATCCCACTTCTCAGCTAATTCTGGAGTTGGTTTTCCTTGTTTATCTGTAGATACAAGGGATGCAAAAATAACTGAAGTGACGTTTCCATCCCAACCATTTTGTTGGAAATATGGTAAAAATACGCCGCCTGGTTTACTAATGCCAACTACTAACGTATCTTTTCTATTCTTCGCTTTATCTGGTACTTTCGTCTTATCTGTCGCAGCAATATTTTCAACTTTTATATTTTTTAAATCTTGCTGTTTTACTGGTTCTGTAGAAGCCGTATCCTCCTGTCCCCCACAAGCAGATAACACAAGCGAACTACTCAGTAATACCGAAAATACACCAGCCCATTTTTTTGTCTTTTTCTTCATTGTCCCCACCCTAACTTTTTTTTAATAATTACACCTTATGAACTGCTTGCCTAATGTATGCCTCCCACAGCAACATTTTATAGCCAATCGGAAAAGTCGGTTTTGGTTATAAAAAAATAGTTGTTTTTGAGGGGTAACAATCTTATTCCGACCTTTCCGGTAGACTTTATGGTTATTAGCTTATATCTTTCAGTATATTTTGTCAATTATTTCTATATAAATATTTCGATAATTCCCCAAAAATTATTGAGCAATATTCAATTTAGGTAAACTTAACAAAATACCATTATAATTATCTTCTTGTAACCCTTGAATTCGTGCATTATGTGCAGACACGACTTTACTATTGTTTAAGAAAATAACAGGTGGATCTTCACTTAACTCTTGATATAGTTTTTTATAGATTTCTTTTCGTTTTTCAATATCCAATGTTTCTAATGCCTGCTTAGCTAATTCATCTACTTTCGGATTATGATATCCATCATAATTACGCTTACTTGTCGAAACAAACTCCTCAATTGTTCCGCTCGGATCATCAATCATCGGTGTGGAGACCATCGCTAAATCATAATCTCCTTTAATTACCTTGGAAATCATCGTATTAAAGTCCATGTATTCAGGATTGAAATCTACCCCAATCTTTTTATAATCCTCCTTCATAACGGGGATCATCACATCATTGATTTTACTTGCAGAAGAAGCAAAATAACTTACCTTCAATTTTTGGCCATCTTTTTCACGAATACCATCTGATCCAGCTTTCCACCCAGCTTCATCGAGCAATTTCTTCGCCTTTTCTAAATTATATTCGTATTTATTGATTCCTTCTTCTGTATACGCCCACGAAACTGGTGTAATTGGTACATTAACGAGTGAAGCGTATCCTTGGAAATATGTATCAATGGCCTTTTGACGCTCTAATCCATAAATAAACGCTTGGCGTACACGTTTATCTTTAAAGTATGACTTCTTATAATTCATTTTAATGTAACCGTATGAACTTCCCGTATACACATTAACATTAGCAAAGCCTAACTCTTTTAATTGTTCAATCGTCTCCGCATTTGTCGTGAAGCCATCATAATCTACTTCGCCCGCTTGAAATTGTTGCAGCTTCGTATCACCTTTTGTAATTTTATAAATAAAGTGCTCAATCTTCGGTTTACCTTCAAAATAATTTTCATTTGCTACAAAACGAACTTCTTGACCTGGAATATATTTATCTAGTTTATAAGCTCCTGCTCCCATCGGTTTTCCATATAACTCTTTTAAATACTCTAAATTCCCTTGCTTATATTCTTTACCGTAATAAGCTTTTGATATAACTTCTCCACCAATTAACGATAATGTTTGGGCATTTACCTTTTCAGTTGTAATCGTAATTGTTTTCGGATCGATGACTTGAATCCCCTCAATAGATGTAGCCTTTCCTTCTTTATATGCTTGCCCACCCTTTATTGCTGTTTGGCTTATATCCGTTGCACCACTATAAGTTGGATCATGTAGTACAGTTAATGTAAATGCTACGTCATCCGCTGTTAACGGTGAACCATCACTAAACTTTAAATCATCCTTCAAATGAAACGTATATGTAAGCTGATCCTCCGAAATATCCCATTTCTTCGCTAGAATTGGAATTGGTTTCCCCTCCTTATCCAATCCAACGAGAGGAGAAAAGATAGCTTGTGTTATATTACCGTCCCACCCATTTTCCATAAAATGCGGAAGGAATATCCCGCCAGGGCTCGGCATTCCCACTACAAAGGTATCCTTTCTTTCTTTTGCCTTTGCTGGACTTTTTACTTTGTCACTCGCCTTAATAAACTCATCTTTTACTTTCGGCATCTTTGCTGCTTCATTTGTACTTTTCTCTTCTTGAGCGCATCCTGCTAATAAAACCGATGTACTAAGGAATGTAGCAAATAACCCTTTCAAAGCCTTTCGCATAATTCTCACCCTTACTTTCCTGTTTTCTAATTAAGTAGTAACATAAAGATCCTTTCTGTAGCCATCCTTATTTATCCTATAAAAATAGTATGAATTAATTTCAAGATTATTCCTTTTCATTAGTTATGTCAATCCTCGCTAATTGATTTCTTTCAAAAAATAAAAAACACCTTCTATTACCTAATAGTCCCGCATAGAATAATAACAATTAACTACCAAGAAGGGGGCGAAAATATGGACAACCTATTCCAATATGTCCTGCACTATGTATTATTAACAATCATAATAGTCGGGGCGTTATTACTGTTCCCTTTCTTCCCAAAGTTCGTCCTCTTTTTAGCTTTTTTTATTATGCTCGGGATCGCTATTATAATTTCAACGAGGGAAGATACCACACAAAAAGAAAGCAGAGTTCAGCGCGTAAAGCTGTAACTCTGCTTTCTTTTTTACTTTCAACCATGAGTCTCTATCACGCATACTTATGTCTCGGGAAATAATTAGCCTACACTTCTGTAATTACTATTATTGAAAAAGCTTTTGATAACATTTATTTTTCTCTTTACCAGTTCTTCAATTTCGATATGGAATTTTTGCTGGATGAAAATTGCGTAACATAAATTTATCAAAATTACTGTTTCACGTGAAACACATTTTTTATTTATCCCTTACGTAAAATATTATTATAAAGTTAAACTTTAATCAGTGGGGGTTTTGTTCATCCCCCACCGATTATTAACCCTCACCAATCGGGCGTTTACGGGCAGCAGGGCTCCCACCTAATTTTGAGGTGGGAGTCTTACTGCCCCGCAAATAGCGGGATAAAAAAGAAAGCTAATCCCTTCAGCAAAACTGAAAGGAATTAGCTTTCTACTTTTTACTCCACAATGTTCTCTAACTCATTATATAACTCCGCTCGTAAAAACTCTTTTTTCGTTTTTTCTTCATATAATTGTTCAAGCATTTCAACATCAACTACATTTTCCATTTTACATTCGAGTGCATATATATCTTCTTCTATATGCATTAACTCGTTTTCAACTGCCTCTAAATCCCTAGACTTCTTCTTTTTTATAGGCATTACTTCTAACGCTTTATTCCCTTGCTGTTGCTGCTTCTGTTTTACTACTTGTTTCTCAATTCTTTCTTCCCACTTTTGACGAGCCCATGCATAGTTCCCTGCAAACTCAAATAATTTGTGCTCATCAATCCAATATGTCTTTTCAAACAATTTATTTAAGAAATAACGATCATGTGAAACAGCTAAAATCGTCCCATTATATTGTTCAAGGGCTTCCTCTAAAACTTCCCTTGATTCAATATCAAGATGATTCGTCGGTTCATCTAAAATAAGAAAGTTAACATCTTGATACATAAGTTGCGCGAGCCTTAACCTCATTTTTTCTCCACCGCTAAGTTGTGTTACTTTCTTAAAAACAGCTGGACCATAAAATAAGAAACGAGCTAATATATGTCTTGCTTCTCCCTCTGTTACAGCCACGCAATCTCTGAAAGCTTCCAATACATTGTTCTTCATATTCCCGTACGCATGTTGCGATAAATAACCGATTTTCACACTACTACCAATCCGAATTTCTCCAGCATCTTGCTGCATTTCTTTTAGTAATAGTTTTAATAACGTAGTCTTTCCTGTACCATTACGTCCAACGATAGCTGCGCGCTCCTGAAAACGAATATGCAAATTTACTTTCTCGAATAAAGATCGTTCATCAAATCCTTTACTCACTTCTTTCATTACAACAACATCTTTCCCGCTTCTCTCTTGCCCTTCAAACTGAAGTCCCATCTGTTTTCTATCCAAAATGGGTCTCTTTAGTTTCTCTATGCGCTCTAATGCACGTTCCATATTTCTGGCTCTCTTATGCAATCCTTCATTCGGCGGATTCGCTTGATTTGCCCATTCACGTAGACGCTTAATTGCTTCTTTCATTTTCTTTATTTTCTTTTGCTGTTCTTGATACGCTTGAAATTCTTGAAGCAGCCTTTCTTCCTTTTCCTCAACAAACTGTGAATAGTTCGTATGATATACGTGAATTTCTCCATCTTCTAAATCAAAAATTTTCGTTACAACTTCATCAAGGAAATAGCGATCATGCGAAATGACCATAACTGTTCCTGTATATTCTTTTAGAAATTGCTCTAACCACTCGACTGCAAATAAGTCCAAATGATTTGTTGGTTCATCTAACAAAAGTAGATCTGGTTTCTGCAATAGCATATACGCAAGGCTTACTTTTGTTTGTTCTCCACCACTTAACTCCATAAATGATCTTGGAAATAGTTCCGTCACCTGTAGACCATTTGCTACCTTCATAATATTCGCTTCTATTTCATAACCACCGAGAAACGCGTACCTTTCTTGAATTACTCCATATCTCTCCATCAATTTTTGTAAAGCAGATGATTCCTGTTCTTCCGCCATATTTTTTTCTAAAGCATGCATTTCTATCTCCAACTCTTTTTCCTTTTTAAAAGCGGAGCTTAATACATCATATACATTCATTTCATTGTTAAATTTTGAAATTTGCGCTACATGACCAATGCGCGTACCTTTCTTCACATGAATAGCTCCCGCATCCAAACCCTCAATTCCTATTAAAAGCTGAAAGATAGTTGTCTTCCCACTACCGTTACGACCAACTAATCCAATACGTTCTCCATTCTTTATTTCAAGCGATATATTTTCAAATATGATGTTTCCACCAAAAGATTTCTTTACATTATTTACACTACAAATTGTCATTTTCCGTACTCCTTTCAATATAAAAAACCATGGGAAAGAAACATTCCCCATGGTTTTTGTCATAGAAAAAGGAAGCCAAATAGCTCCCTTTTCACACGTTTATCAAAAATGGGTGAAGAGACTTCTATCGTTCAATAGCTACTATGCAATTGTTAAAAAAGGGCATACGTATCCCGTTAACAACTGCATCATGAAAAATCGCACGACAAATATAGATATAATCTAAAAATTTTGCGCGCGTAGCTAAAGAACATTTCATCTCATTCACTCCTTTCGTACGGAATTTAATACTTACTTCTTTATTATACTTCCCCGATTTATGTTTGAATAGTCATTTTTCTGAAAATAATGAAGATAGACTAAACATTTCAATAAGTGACATCAAATCTTACAAAACTGTTATGTTCACGTAATGGAAAGCGATAGTACGAAAAGATGCCTCCCTATACAATAAAGATATAAACAAGAGAGACAAAAACAAGGAGGAAACAATCATGATGAAAGAAATCGTAAAAGCAATCTTTGAGGTATTAGTGAACGGACAAGCAGTTGTAAAAGAACTAAACGAACTATAAAAGGGAGGAAAGAACTATGATGAACATGGTAAAAATGATCTTACATGCTTTAGTTGATGCGAAAGCAGTTAGCCAAGAATTAAACCAACAATAAAAAGGGGTATATGAATATGAAGAAAGCCATTATTGTAATCGCAAGTACAGCAATTGCCTTATACACAATAAAAAATAGAAAAAAGAAACAAAATGAAAATGCTCTATATTATCCATACACACTATTAAAGAAAAAATAAAAGACAAGGTACCCTATTGCAATGAGGATATCTTGTCTTTTATTTTTCCCTATTCCCTTTAAAGGATTTCCTTCTCCTTTTCCCGAATGTATTAAGCGGGATTTTTACATATATTTTAAAGGGGCATATATACAAATGGATACACAACAACTATATTTTTTAAACGATATCGGTAAACAAAAACCAGAAAGTATTCGGAACAGAAACACTGCATGTCCTTTTTGTGACAGAGAAAATTTAACGGATATTTTAGCAACTGAGGGCTCTATTATTTGGTTGAAAAATAAATTCCCTACATTAAAGGATACCTTTCAAACCGTGCTAATCGAAACAGATAATTGCGAAGACCATATCGCAACATATACAGAAGAACATATGAGAAAACTAATTCGCTTCTCTATTCTCCATTGGTTAAACTTACAGGAAAATGAAGAATTCACTTCTGCGATTTTATACAAAAATCATGGTCCATTTTCAGGCGGAAGTTTGCACCATGCACATATGCAAATTATCGGAATGAAACATGTAGACTATCTTGAAAATATTGAGGAAGCAAATTTCCAAGGGGTAATTGTTCAAAAAAATGAACGCATTGAACTCAACATTTCAGAGCGTCCTATTATCGGCTTTACTGAATTTAATATCATCATTGAAGATATTGCATGTATAGATGAAATGGCCAATTATATTCAGCAAACTGTACGTTACATACTGACAGATTTCCATAAAGGATGTAGTAGTTATAACTTATTCTTCTATCACTTAAACAGGAAAATCATTTGTAAAGTTGTTCCTAGGTTTGTCGTTTCACCGTTGTATGTAGGATATAAAATACCTCAAGTTTCTACAAAACTAGAAGATGTGAAAATACAACTAGCGCAGTATTTCACGAAAGAAAAGGATGAAATTATTCATAAAAAAACAGAGTAGGTATAGAAAACCTACTCTTTGATTACACCTTTATTTCGATAGTATACATCCTCTAATCCGATGTTATACTTCATATTGTTATCCGTCCACTCTGGTCCTAAATTCCCTGGCCATCCAGATGTATTCGCTATATATTTCAGTAATGCAAAATCAGTCAAACCTTTTTGCACCCCGCGCTTATAACCTTTCATTAAATGCGGCATTGCAATTTGCGCATTTGTACGTGGATCTTTCAGCTCTTCATCAGTTAAATGATCTGGCGCAAGCCCACCACCGCGGTGTAATTGAAACAATCCGAATGAAGTTCCGTTATCTCCAACACTTCTTGGATTTAACCTACTTTCATGTTCGGCAATTGTAAGAGGTATCCATTCCGGAAGGTTTACTTTCTTTGCTTCCTCTATAATGATTTGTTTCATCTGTTTTGCTTCTTCTGAATCAACATAGCTTGTCTCATTCATTAGCTTACCCATTCCTTCAGACTTTCCTTGGAAATATAAATACACTCCAAGAACAACTAAAAATCCTACAAAGAATTTCTTCACTACCTCTACCTCTTTCTCCGCTGAAATTTGTCCCCTTTCAGCCTTTCTTTTACAATTACCAACACTCTATCATTCTCTTACCTTTCAATCATAGCAAATTACTATACATATTATCATCATGCTTTAGACCGATTTTGCGAAAAAACATATGGTAAATACGTGCAAAAATGTAACTTACATGGACTATAACTTATTTCTTGTATATAATTGTAAATTGAATTCTACATATAGAATAGGAGCACACAAAATGAAAAAATGCCTAATACTCTTGTTCAGTATTTTACTACTCATACCTGTACACACATCCGCACAAACATCATCAAAACCAAAGGTACTTATTTTATATAGTACAGAAAATAATACAGTTACAAACAATGTACAAATCCTTAATACTCAGTTAGGGCACTTTACAAAAGATATAACAGTGAAAAGTTTAAAAGAGATAAATGAAATTACTAACTCATCTTCTTATACACATATCGTTTATATCGGAGAGAAAAAAGAAGATTTTTCTATTGCAGCAAAACAATTTCTAGAAAACTTCTCAGGTCCCATATTAGTTTTAGGACAAAATGTTGAACAATTATCTAATCGTTTTTCTTTCATTACCTCGAAAGAAACCGATATACGAATTCACACTATAGAATATCCGACTAACCAGTTAAAAAATGAATTACATGAAGAACGCTTAATGAAGAAAATTGAAACAAAAGGAACAACTCTTGCTTACGCCTTGAGTGCTGATGGAACTCATCCGTTAATCATTCAGCAAGGAACATCCTATTATGTTGCAACTCCAAACCTTTTCGATTGGATGTCTCATTACGTCGGTGAAATGTTATTTTCTTATTTCGGACAAAAACCTGAAACAAATAAAACTTCAGCTTATTTACGTCTTGAAGACGTTCATCCAGCTGTAGATGTAAAGCAATTAAAAGAAATCGCTGAATTACTAAAAGAGAAAAAGCTCCCTTATATGATTACCGTTATCCCTGTTTACAAAGATCCAGACACAGGAAAAACAGTACATTTAAAGGATAACTCTGAATTAATCGATGTTTTACACTTTATGCAAGATAATGGTGGCTCTATCGTTATGCATGGTTACACACATCAGTTTTATGATAGTGAAACTGGCGAAGGTTTTGAATTTTGGGATGTAAAAACAGATCAACCAATTCGCCAACCAAACCATGAAAAATCAAAAACAAAAAAAGATTTTCAGTCTACAGAAGACTATAATAAATACGTAAAAAACGGGAAAGCCTTCGAAGAAAAATATATTAAAGATCATATTGAAAAAGGGATTACAGAGCTTGTAGAAGCTAAATTATATCCAGTTGCCTTTGAAGCTCCGCACTATACAATGTCTCAAAAAGGATATGAAATACTATCACAATATTTTTCAACTTATGTAGGACAAATACAACTAAACGATACAACTTGGAAATCAATGCACTCACCGGCTTATATAAGTACACCGTCATTTTTACATGGGATGAAATTAATTCCTGAAACTGTTGGCTTTATTGAAGAAGGTAAGCCACAAGCTATAGCAAAAATGAAAGAACGCGCTTTATCTATCACTAAACTATCTGATGGAATTATCGGTGCATTTTATCATCCTTACTTGGGCGTTGAACCATTAAAAGAAGTATTAAAAGAACTAGAAAGTATTCCAAACATAGAGTGGATTGATTTACAAAAGGAAACGAATGAAGTAAAAATGAAAGATATTCATATTACTACTAATAAAGAAGGCATTCACATTGAAAAACCAACAAGTGCGAATGACATAATTGATTATATAAAACAATATGGGTTCTTCCTTATAATTGGGTTCATTATAATTGTCTTTCTTTTATTATTAAGACGTGCGAAAAAATTAGAGTCATAAAAAAACACCAAGCGAGATGCTTGGTGTTTTTTTATGACTCACTAACTTTATAAAATCGCACCGTATTCGCATATATTTGCTCAGTAACTTTCTCTACTGATATTTTTTTTATTATACTAATTTCTTGTAATACATCTTTTATCATATAAGGATGTGTCATCGTATCCTTCTGAAATTCCCACGGCCCATCTGTTTCTACCATCATATATTCAAGCGGATAATACGAAACTATTTTTCTAATTTTCTCCTTATGTAAAACATCCGGTGTGATAGAAATATAATAACCGTTCCTCATCATCCGTTTCATTGTCTCTTCACTTCCTTTAAACCAATGAAAGTGTGCACGCGAAACTTTATATTCTTCAAGTAAACCACATACAGTGTCAGTATCTTCATAAACCGCATGCAATATAATTGGTAAATCATATTTACTAGCTAGTTCCACAAACTTTTTTAACACCGCTATGTATGGATCAATAGCAATATTTTCATCTTCTTTCCTTAAATAATATGGGAGTCCCACTTCACCAATCGCAACAATTTCATCTACATGATCTTCAATTAATTTATAAATTTGCTCACATTCCTCTTTATGAATCGGCTGCTCCGGATGAAAACCTATTGCTGGATGTACAAAAGGATATCGCTTTGCTAAAGATAAAGTTTCTAGACATGATTGATAATTCATAGATACTGCAATAAGCCCTTGTATCTCTTTACTGTTTTCCACATCTGTAATTAATCTACTTTTCTCTTCATCCTGATATTGATCAACATGTATATGGCTATCAATCCATTTCATCTTTATGCCCCCATAAAAAAAACAAGAAAGGGTCTCCCTTCTTGTTTTATCATCTATATTAGTTAACAATTAAATTTGTTATTATATCAAATAATCCAATACATACTATGGCAACAGTAAAGTAGCTACAAAAATCTTTAATTGGAAACTTCACTACTTCTTCTTTACGCATCCCCGTTTTCTCCCTTCTTAATATATCCCTAATTATTTTTTATCTATTTGTATCTATTATGCAAAAAATATGACAAAATTACTATCGAATTAACTTACGTAAACCTTACAATGTTGTAAGGTTTGAAAAAGAGCCTCATCTAAATAGAGATGAGGGCTATTAAAAATTAGTTGGTTTTTCATTCTTCATTAACATTACAAACAGAAAGTGATACAGTGAGACTTTCTAGTTACACTATATGAAATTTACTATATTTTAACCATCGAATTACATTACAGAAGGCTTACATGTTTGTAAGCTATGTGTAATGTAATTCGATAGTTTCCCTTACCTATATTTCGTACAATAAAGTTAGAAAGTAAGCCAAATAAGAAGAACACTCACATAACCAAATTACATTGCTAGTAGCCGACTCTTCTTATACCTTTCACTCATGCTACTACAATGTACCCCCTTCCCCTTTATATAATAAGAAAAGCCTTAGTCCATATGGACTAAGGCTTTTTCACGAACCTAAAATACCCCTACCTAGTATTTTTATTTTCGACAAAAAATAGGCGGGGGTATAATTCGCTATCTCATCGTTAAAAGTTTACTCTTCGCATTAATAGGAATATTTACAGCTTCAATTTCTTCAATTGCCTCGCCGTAGCGTCCTTTTGCGTACACCTTTAATGCTTCATCTCTCTTTAACATATGCTTAACAGTCTTCTTTATTTTTTGTTCTCTTCCACGTTCATCAAATGCAATAAATTCATATTCATACCATTCATCACCGACATGCTGACCAATCGCATCCACAATTGTATAGTATTCTTTCGTCGTATAAAGCGGATTATATTTATCAATAACTGGTCCAAGTTTCGTAGGTAGTAATACTACTACTATCACTACCATAGCTATTACAGTAGTAATTATTTTTTTCTTCATAATACTGATCTTCCTCCTCTGCAGGATACTTATACATCCATTCTAAAGAGCAGGAATTTAATCTACCATTCAATCCCATTACATTACCCTTACATTTTTGTAAGAATAAAGGGAAACTTTAATCAGTGGGGGTTTACGGGATAAAAAAAGATGAACGAATTTTCTCGTTCATCTTTTAGCTTGCTTTAAAGCCACCGCCAAGTACATCACGCACATCGTGAATGACAACGAAGGCATCTTCATCAACTCTACTAATAACTTGCTTTAACTTAACAAGCTCTTGTTTATTAATAACGATATATAAAACTTCTTTATTTTTACCAGTATATCCGCCGCGTCCTTCTAATACAGTGACACCGCGTGTCATGTTTTTCGTAATAGTTTCACGTATTAAATCCGGTTGATTTGAAATGATTGTAACAGCTGTTTTTGTATCCATACCTTCCACGATGAAATCAATTACTTTCGCTCCGACAAATACAGCTACAAGTGTATACATTGCCTTTTCTTGTCCTATTATAAATACAGAACCCGCAATTACAACGATATCAATAATAAGTACGCCTTTACCAACGCTCCAACCTAAATATTGATTTGCTAGTCGAGCTAAAATTGCCGATCCTCCTGATGTACCTCCAGCTTTGAACATACAGCCTAATCCGATACCTACAAATACACCAGCAAATAAAGCTGCTAGTAACGTATCACTATTTACTTGATATTCGATATGTTCTGTAACATATAAAAACAAAGAGGTTTCCACAATACCTATAATTGTGTAAACCATCGTTTTCTTATCAAAAAATTTATAACCTACAGCTAATAAAATTGCATTCAAACCAAAATTCACAATTCCTGGTGACCAATCAAATAAATAGTACGTAACAACCGTTAAACCAATAATTCCACCCTCTGATAAACGGTTTGGAATTGCAAAGTAATTAATACCAATTGCGAATAATAATGAACCAATTGTAATTAGTGTTATTTCCTTTATACGTTGATTAACCATAGTTCATACCTCCCCCCATTTGACATTGTATCACTATCTCCTAGAGGTTTAGAAGTTGTTTTTATTCCGCATTTCCCCTCACAAAGACCAAGATATTATGTTTAAACAAAGGGGTGATTAATTATTCATATTCGCTCTAACTGTACGGACAAAGCGCTCCACATTCCCACTCTGAATATACTTAGCTCTAATGGTTTCACGATTACAAGTACATTCGAAATATGGACGGAAATCTATGTCATCTATATGCAAATACGAATACTCTTCAAATATCGCAGGATAGCACGGAATTTTCCCGTAAAATAGAAGACGTCTAGTAGTGGCAACAAAAATCCCATGTTGATAACATAAAGTAAAGTCATCCTTTTCAAATATCCCTACGACAAACACTAAAATCTTTTCGTCATCCTCTACATATTTTTTCATACTTAATAAAAGTTCATTCATGCATATCCCTCCAAATTCTATTCATTGTTTTAACACTTGAAAAGAATCCATGGATTATTACAGACCGGTGTAACTCTTTTATAAAGTATGAAACGCGTTTCCTGTCAAAGACATTTCAAAAAATAATCCGTTATGTGATTATACACATAACGGATTAACACTAAACCGTGGAGCGTTCCACAAGTTTATACGGAATTTCCATCTTTTCTTGTTTAGAACTCTCATCACTTACTTGCCTATAAAACATTTCAAAAGCAGTCTTACCTATTCCCTTTAAATTTTGGTCAATGGTTGTCAGTTGTAAAACTTGAGAAATCGGTTGATTATCAAAACCAATAATCGCTAAATCCTCAGGAACTTCAATACCTAATTTTTCAACTTCTGTCATGATCCCAATAGCAACTTCATCTCCTGCCACTATTAATGCTTCCGGAGGATTCTCCATCTCCTTGAATTGATGTGCAACTCTTACACCATCTTCTAACGTAAAGCATTCTGTGAAAATCCGATCTTCCATCACTTCTTCATCTATTAATTGTAGCTGTTGTTTATAAGCATCAAAACGTTTCTTACTACTTGGCCCTAACTTTCTTCCCGTACAATATCCAATCTTCTTATAACCTTTTTCAATAAGGTAACTCATCCCTAATTGAAAGGCATTAAAATGATCTGTATATACACTCGATATGCTTTCAATATCATTATCCTCACAAGCAATAACCGCCCCATACGCTGCATAAGGCTCTATAGTTTCCCACTCATTGGCACGAGAACAAATGATAAGACCGTCTAGTTGCTTTGTTTTCAACATATGTAAACTTTTCATTTCTTCTTTTTTATTGTAGTTCGTTTGACAAAGAAGCACTCGATAGTTGTGAGCTAACGCAACTTCCATCATTCCACCCACCATCGCATCAAAAGACGGATGATTAATATAAGGTAAAATCACGCCAACAATATTCGTCTTCCCTTTTGATAAATGAACAGCATTTGCATTTTGCGAGTAATTCAATTTCTCAACTATTTCTAAAACAACTTTCCTTTTTTCTTCACTTACATATGGATGATCATTTAATACCCTCGAAACAGTCGTAACTGAAACCCCAGCCATCTTTGCAATATCTTTAATATTAGCCATACACTCACCTCTACTTTTAACTTAATGAATCACATGAACATATGTCAAATCTTCTCATCATGACACTTTCATTCGTTTTTCTTACAAAAGTGTAATTTCCCTGTAAGCTAATTCGATAGTGACTCTCCGCAACATTTCATATAATTAAGTCAGAAACAGGGCAACAACCATTTGAAAAGGAGCGGATCTATATGATGAACAAAATGAAAATGAACAATTTCTTAAATACAATGAGCTTGGTATTTTCCGCTCTTATCGATGCAAAAGCTGTTGCTTCTACATTAAACAAGTAAGGAGAATACATTATGAACAACATCACTTTTAATAAATTAGATTTTTTAGGACTAGCTAGCGGCACGGTTCTTCTTACTGCTTTCATTTACGCTGCTACACTATAACTTCGTGTCCCCTTTCCCCTTTATATAAATAATAATAGAAAAGACGACCGTCTATGCACGATCGTCTTTTCTTATTTTTGATTTGGCTGCAAAACTTCCTTTAGTTCTTCAAACTTTGCATTTAATTCATCTGTCATCATTTTCATAGCCGTTTTTCGATCTATTTGTTCTTCAGCATCGATTTGAATTGGGTCTCCAAAAACTAATCGCGCTTTTTTTCCTTTTATCAATTCTTTTATACTTGATGGACCAACATAAGCTGCCGGTATTAACGGAACGTTAGAACGCATTGCAATCGTAACAGCCCCAGCTTTTAGTGAAACGTCTTCTGATGACCTCGTCCCACTCGGGAAAATCCCTACTACTTTTCCTTCTTTTAATAAACGTGATGGAATTTTCAATGTGCTTGGCCCTGGATTCGCACGGTCTACAGGGAATGCATTTACATTTTTAAAAAACCAATTTTTAAATTTCCCTTCAAACAATTCTTTTTTTGCCATGTAATGAATTTGGGTTGGGTACATTCCTGCCGCTAACATTAAAACATCCATAAAACTTGTATGTGTACATGCAACAACGTAAGGGCCATCTTCCGGTAATTTCTCTCTCCCTTGTACTTCTACCTTCCCAGCCATTTTAAATATATATTTCAACGAAAATGTAATTGGTTTATACATTTGTTTCGTTCCTTTCTGAATATCCGAAGTATAATTATTTTCTTACAACGATTATAACACTAAGTTTTAGGAGTTGGTAATAAAAATAAGTATTTATTGTTAACTTTCAATTCTTACAAAAGTGTAATTTTCTTGTAAGCTAATTCGATAGTGGCTCCCTCCACTATCTTATACAATTAAGTCAGAAAGTAACAACAACCATTTGAAAAGGAGCGGATCTATATGATGAACAAAATGAAAACGAACAATTTCTTAAATACAATGTGCATGGTATTCTCCGCTCTTATCGATGCAAAAGCTGTTGCTTCTATATTAAACACGTAAGGAGAATTTATAATGAATAACATGACTTTTAATAAATTAGATTTTTTAGGACTAGCTAGCGGCTCGATTCTTCTTACTGCTTTCATTTACGCTGCTACGCTTATATAACTTTGTGTCCCCTTTCCCCTTTATATAAATAATAATAGAAAAGACGACCGTCTATGCCCGGTCGTCTTTTTAATTTTTTCTTTCCTTCAAGTCTTTTAAAAGCTGTATCAGTTCAGCTTGTTGTTTTATATTTTTACGACCGTTTCGATTAATTGCTGCAAGCTCGCAGGCAACTCCAGCAGCAAAGAAAAACAATAAACTTTCTAACATATAAAATCCTCCAGTTACCTATTAAACAGCTTGACGCAATTGCTTTTCTTGCAAAATTTGTTTATTTATATTTTCTTCTTTTCTCTGACAAACATTATTACGAATAAGCGCTGCAATAACAAATAATGTTCCTACAATATCAAATGTTGTTATTTTATACCCTTGCATCATCATAATAACTAAAGTAGTAATTGGCACAAAGTTAATAAATAAAATACCATTAATGGATGATAAGATTTTCACACCGTAGTTCCAAGCAAGTAGTGCTACGATACCTGGTAATGTCATCATAAATAACAAATCATACTTCACAATAGAAATCGTTTCCATACTTGGAACAGATACATATCCAAGCACTGTAATGACCACAGTTATAATCCCTGTGACAGTTGTACCCAATACACATGTCAAAGTAGAATAGCGTAATGTTGACCAATCGCTACACGTTTGACCACCCATCGTATAAATCACCCATCCTACAACACCAACAAATATAAATGCTAGCGAAAACATGTTATCTTTCAATGTTAAAAAGAAACTCATATCACCTTTCGTAATAACAAATATAGCCCCTACAAACGCGATAATCATGCTCGTTATCATATACTTCTTCGGCTTTATATTTTTATATCCCCATAAAATACAAATTGAAATCATCGGCATCAGTGCCTCCATAATAGAAGCTACCATTACACCTGATTTTCCCATTAACATTTGTCCTAGAAAAATTAATACATTATATACGGTAAACGCCATTGTTCCAAAAAAGACGAGTAACTTTCCTCTTCCTTCTAAGCGAAATGCTTTCTTTCCTTCTTTCATTAGCAATAATACAATTAATACGATCGCCACCGCTCCATAGCGAATAAGCGAAAAATAAAACGGATCTATGTATTCTAACGCATGATCAGCAACCGGAAACATCGCTCCCCATGACATACTTGCAATTAAACATGCCAAAGCACCTATTATCATTTGACCTTTTCTCACCACAATCCCCCGCTTCTTTCTATTTGCACAAAGAGAATTGTAAAAGAAAAAATATATCACGTAAAATGATTCAAAATGATGTTAACTATCATTTATAATGATAGTTAACATCAAGGAGGAGCATAAAATGGAATTACGAGACTTACAAATCTTCCAGAGCGTTGCCGACCGCGGTAGTGTAAGCGGCGCAGCAAAGGAATTAAATTATGTACAATCAAATGTAACCGCACGTATTAAACAATTAGAAAACGAGCTGAAAACACCTCTCTTTTACCGTCATAAGCGAGGCATGACTTTAACAGCTGAAGGAAGAAAAATGCTCGTTTACGTTCATAAAATTTTGCAAGATGTTGAAGAGCTAAAACAAGTGTTTTTAGATAGTGAAACACCATCTGGCATATTAAAAATTGGTACAGTCGAAACAGTCAGTACATTACCTACCATCTTGTCTTCTTACTATAAAAGCTATCCAAATGTCGATTTATCATTACAAGCCGGTCTAACGGAAGAACTTATTAGAGAAGTACTTGATCATCAATTAGATGGCGCCTTTATATCAGGTCCTATTAAACATCCACTAATTGAACAATACGATGTTAGTACTGAGAAATTAATGCTTGTTACACAAAATAAAGCTTTTCATATAGAAGAATTTACTACGACGCCCCTACTCGTTTTTAATCAAGGATGTGGATACCGTTCCAAGCTTGAACGATGGCTTAAAGATGAAGGTTTGCTACCAAAAAGAATTATGGAATTTAACATATTAGAAACTATATTAAATAGCGTAGCGCTCGGTCTTGGGATTACACTCGTCCCCCAGTCTGCGGTGCAGCACCTTTCTACAGCAGGTAAAGTCCACTGCCATCCAATTCCGGAGAAATACGGCAGTATTTCAACTGTTTTCATACGCCGTAAAGATAGTTACATGACCAATTCGATGCGCAGCTTTTTAAAAACAATTAAAGAGCACCATCATATCAATATGCTTTAAAAGACATTCTTACACGAATGTCTTTTTTTCTTACAAAAGTGTAAGTCTTACGTAAGCCAATTCGATAGTTGCAGGCTGCTATATTTCATATAATTAAGACAGAAAGCAGGGCAACAACAATTCGAAAAGGAGCGGATACGCATGATGAACAAAATGAAATCAAACAAATTTTTTAATACAATGGGCATGGTGCTATCCGCACTTATCGATGCAAAAGCAGTTGCAACTACATTAAACAAATAAGGAGAGATTATGATGAACAACATTACCTTCAACAAATCAGACTTTATCCCGCATTAACGGGCAGTAAGACTCCCACTTCAAAATTCAGCGAAATCAAAGAAGTTAGGTTTGGGATCAACTGCCCGTAAAAGCCCGATTGGTTCAACTAATAATCAGCGAGGGATACCCCGCCCTCACTGATTAAAGTTTCACTTTATCGGACTTGCAAGTGGAGCTACTCTTCTTACTGCATTCATTTATGCACTTGCTCAAAGTCTTATTTAACACTTTGTTTCCCCCAACCCCTTTATATATAGAAAAGGCTGCTCGTCTTATAGACAAGCAGCCTTTTAGTTTATTTCATATATAATTTGGCCGGTTTTGCTTATATCATATCCACCAATTGCTTTTAATTCATTGTGAAACTCTTCAGATTGCAAAACCTCTTTTATAACCTCAATAAGTTCCTCATTTTCTTTATTCTTCAGAAGTACTAAATCATACTGTTCTTTCATTATTGGAATAAAGTCTACGTTCACAATTTGGGAAAACTTTTCTGATCCTACCCCAACATCAGCTTTTCCATTCGCGACTTGCGAGGCAACGCCAAGGTGATTCGATTCTTCCCATTCATACCCGTTAATATCTTCTTTACTTAATTTTTGAATTCGCAATTGCTCATCCACTAACACCCTAATACCAGAACCTTTTTCTCGATTTACAAATCGTATAGATGACTGAGCTAAATCAGCCCATGTTTTTATATTTTGTGGGTTCCCTTTTTGCACATAAAACCCAACATTTCTTGCTAATAAATTCATCATAATATATGGTTGTCCAACTAAAATACGTTTTACGTAAGGAACATTATATGTACCCGTTTCACCATCAAATAAGTGTAAACTAACGACGCTTCCTTCTCCTTGGTACATCTTCACTAAACTCGTTAAACTACCTTGATACGCTCTCAATATATTAGAATTTGGCAATCGATTTTCTATATGCTTTGCCAACATATCTAACGTTAGTTCTTGACCACTAATGATGCGTGTATTCGAACTACTAATTTCGTCCTTCTTTACAGGAGTAAATTGTACCTTCCCTGTTTTCATTTGCTTTATATATTGTTCTAAATCAGCTGCATCAATGCGCATTTGTCTACCAACCCTATAAGAAGGAAGTTCTCCTTTTTTAATTAGGTCGTATACAGTTAATTTTGATACTTTTAATTGCTTTGCTACTTCTTCCGTTGTGTAGGAATGATGATCCATAGACGATTCCTCACTTTCTTCCTTCATTGTAACAAAGAAAAGAATATTTCTCCTAGTTTTTAAAAACAACTATATCGTTCAAATTATATTCAATTATAACTAGTTATAATTAGTTATATTTAGTTATAATTAACTTAGTAAACGAAGGGAGATTTTTTATGAACAAATTTACTTTACGATCCATTGGGGTACTTATACTTTCTTTTCTTCTTATATTCAGTGTAGCTTGTTCAAGTGAAGAAAAGTCAGCTGCTAAAGAGGGAGAATCAGTGGAGCTGACTATATCAGCGGCTGCAAGTTTACAAGATGCATTAAAAGAAATTGAAAAGCAATATAAAGAGAAAGAACCAACTATTCAACTTTCTTTTAACTTCGGTGCTTCTGGTGCACTTCAACAACAAATTGAGCAAGGTGCACCTGCTGATTTATTCTTCTCTGCAGCAGAGGATAAATTCCAAACTCTTGTTAAAAAAGGATTTATTAATGAAAAAGAAGGGAAAAACCTTCTTGGAAATGAACTAGTTCTAGTCGTTCCAAAAGATAGTGCTCTTACAAAATTTCAAGATTTAAAGGATGAGAAAATCAAGAAAATCGCACTTGGTACACCCGAATCTGTACCTGCAGGAAAATATGCAAAAGCTTCTCTCACATATGAAAATCTTTGGAATGACGTTCAAAATAAAATCGTATTTACAAAAGATGTTCGCCAAGTGTTAACATATGTAGAAACAGGTAATGTTGATGCTGGTATTGTATATAAAACAGACGCTCTCGTTTCAGACAAGGTAAAAATTGTAGAAGCGGTAGCAGCTAATTCTCATGAGCCAATCCACTATCCTTTAGGTGTTATAAAGGAATCTAAGCATAAGAAAGAGGCGACTTCATTCTATGAGTATTTACAATCAAAAGATGCACAATCTATCTTTAAGAAATATGGATTTACAATCCTGCCATAATCGCTATGAGCTTTGATGCAATTTTGTCACCTGTCTTTCTATCCTTGCGAGTAGCTGCGTGCGCCACAATAATCGTTACGATCTTAGGAACGATTATTGGACGAGCATTAGCGCGCTCCTCGTGGCGATATAAAGTACTACTAGAAACTATTTTCTTATTACCAATGGTGCTTCCACCAACTGTTATCGGCTTTTTTCTAATTATCATTTTTGGAAATAACAGTCCCATTGGAAAGTGGATTGAATCATTATTTCAGCAGTCCATTATGTTTACATCTACTGCTGCTATCATTGCTTCTACAGTCGTTGCATTTCCGCTCATGTACCAATCAGCAAAAACAGGATTTTCTATCGCAAATGTACAAATTGAAGATGGCGCGCGCGATCTTGGTGCAAGTGAATATCAAGTTTTTCTACATGTTACACTCCCGCTTGCATTCCCCGCACTACTTAGCGGTATGATTTTAAGCTTTGTTCGCGCACTCGGTGAATTTGGTGCAACTTTAATGTTTGCAGGAAATATACCTGGCAAAACTCAGACGATTCCAACGGCGATTTATATGGCTATTGATGCGAGTAATATGCAACTAGCTTGGACACTTGTAATCATAACGATTAGTATGTCCCTTCTATTCTTACTATGCATTCAACTCATTAATAGAAGAATTACTACTTCTTAAAGCAACTTTCGACAAAAGTTGCTTTTTATTTCCCGGAAAATAAAATGATTTGATTAATAACTGAATTTTTTCTCTTATTTAAATATACATTTTATTTGAATTCACTTTCTAAAATAGGTAATTTCCTGTTATTATATGAAAGTGTTTCAAAAAATGAAGAAATGAAAACGCATTTATATCGTAAATTCTTCATCCTGTTTTAGCGATCGGTAATCTTCTACTCTATTAGTGGGGCATTACCGATCGTTAGAACGATATGTAATTATATTGGTATAGAAAACCGAAGGGAGTCTTGTAATGGACATTTTATTAGCGCTTCTTCCTGCAATCGCATGGGGAAACATCTTATTAGTAAGCGTAAAAATGGGCGGTGGTGCATATAGCCAAACGGTAGGTATGACAATCGGTGCTCTATTCTTCGCAACAACTATGTATGTATTTACTCAACCAACTTTAACAATGACAGTCTTGATTGTTGGCTTTATTTCAGGTTTATTCTGGGCTTTAGGACAAGTAAACCAATTAAAAACAGTTGAAAAACTAGGTGTTTCAACTACTGTAACTATTTCTACTGGTATGCAACTTGTTGCAACTTCTATCTTTGGAGTTATCGCTTTTCGTGAGTGGACTACTACTACAACGATTGTTCTGGGAACGATTGCAATCCTATTAATCGTAATTGGTGTAGTATTCACATCACTAGATGATAAAGAAAATGCACAGCCACCAGGACAATTGAAAAAGGGACTTCTTACTTTAATTGTTTCTACTTTCGGCTATCTTGTATATGTAATTATTATTCGTTGGTATAATATCGATGGTTGGTCTGCTATTTTACCACAGGCAGTTGGTATGTTCGTTGGTGCGGTTGTACTGACGTCTAAACATAAACCATTTAACAAATATGCAATTCGTAATGCTGTATCTGGTTTACTTTGGGGAACAGGAAACTTATTCTTACTTCTTTCATTACCACGTGTCGGAGTAGCGACAAGCTTCCCATTATCTCAAACTGGAATCGTTATCTCAACATTCGGTGCGATTGTCTTCTTAGGTGAAAAGAAAACAAAACGTCAATTGATCTTTATTGCTCTAGGTAGTGTTTTAATTATCGGCGGCGCTGTATTGCTTGGTATGACAAAAGCATAAATTCACACTATATTTAACCCCCCTGAAACGTATATGCTTCAGGGGGGTTTTTGATTACAATTATTTTCTAAATATAATTATTTACACGTTCTCGCTCTTTATGGTTTTTCTTCCATTCTAGTAGGCCATCCATACATAAAAATAGATTAATAATAGCTAATACTAACATGACGTATAAGCCCGTTGAAATATAAATCACAATGCTAACTATGTTATACAAAATCCATAAATGCCAATTTTCTAAGATTTTTCGGCTCAGCATAAATTGAGCTACTAATCCTAATACAGCGTTTAAAGCATCTAAATATGGACTTGTCGATTCTAAATAACGGACTTGATAATATCCCCAACCAATCCAAGCAACTAAAATAAAAAGTATATAAATAATCCATCCTTTCAAATCTAAGCGAACTGTCGGTTTTACCTTCTCCTCCCCACTACGCGCAATCCAGTAATACCAACCGTACACATTAAATATAAATTGGAAGGCTGCTAATACTGCCATTGCGTATAAGCCTTGTGTAGTGAAAATATACAGAAATACCGCAACTGTAATCATCCCAAATAAAAAGTTTGATACCTTTTCCCTTGCAAGTAACCAAACATTAATAATCCCCATAACCGATGCGAAAATTTCAATATAACTTGATCGGATATAGAATCCAACTAATATGCAAATAATACTAGAAATGAGTAAAAAAAGTGGACTTCTAACCATATTTATCTCTCCCCAGATATGTAATAAACTCCCTATCAACAGTATAAGAAATAACTCTTATACTTACTATAAATTTTCTCCTGTAAAACTCCCCACTCATCTATTCCACTTACGATAAGCCGTTTCTTTTTACAAAATTCTCTTAAAAATGGTATCGTTTTTTATAACATATTCTCATCAGAAAGGAATAAAGGATATGCCTAATAAACATCGAATTTTATTTATTGGTGCCGGTCGTATGGCAGAAGCTATATTTGCTGGACTACTTACAACAAGTAAAGAATACATCGAAGAAATTATTGTTTCCAACCGAAGTAACATAGAAAAACTAACGCAATTACAAACTCAATATGATCTATCGATTACAACAGATTGGAAACAGCATATTAAATCTGTAGATACAATCGTTTTAGCAATGCCGCCTGTCGCACATGAACAGCTATTAGCGGATCTATCCCCTCTTCTAACTAATCAATTTGTCGTGACAGTTGCTGCCGGAATCGGACCATCTTATCTAGAAGAAAGACTTCCCCAAGGGACACCTGTTGCTTGGATTATGCCAAATACAGCTGCTGGGATTGGAAAGTCTATCTCCTTATATACGACGGGACATTCTGTAGATGAAACACATCAAGAAACGTTACAACTTCTTTTAAAAGGTATCGGTACCTCACAGTTTTGTACCGAAGAGGAAGTTCACCAACTTACCGCAGTTACTGGTAGTGCACCCGCTTTTCTCTATCACTTTGCTGAAGGTTTAATTGAAGCAACGAAAAGCTATGGTATTGATGAGGAAACAGCAAAACACCTTGTCATTCAAATGATTGCTGGCTCTGCCGCTATGCTCCAGCAAAATCAGGATCCAGCTATGCTCCGCGAACAAGTAACAACACCAGGAGGTTCAACGGCTGAAGGCTTAAAAGTTCTATATGAAAATAATTTTTCAGAAGTCATTCAACAAGCAGTTGAAGCGACCAATAAAAAAGCTAGGGGGGAATTAATATGACTTTAACAAGTTTAAACGACTATACAACATTACATAACGGCGTAAAAATGCCTTGGTTCGGCTTGGGTGTTTTTAAAGTTGAAGATGGTACAGAAGTAATTGATTCTGTAAAAGCAGCTATAAAAAATGGATACCGTAGTATCGATACTGCTGCGATATATAAAAACGAAGAAGGCGTTGGACAGGCAATTCAAGAATCTGGTATTCCTCGTGAAGAGTTATTCATCACTTCAAAAGTGTGGAATAGTGATCAAGGTTATGAGTCAACACTACAAGCATTTGAAACTACATTAGAAAAATTAGGTCTAGAATATTTAGATCTATATTTAGTACATTGGCCTGTAAAAGGAAAATACACTGAATCATGGAAAGCTTTAGAGCAGCTTTATAAAGATGGTCGTGTTCGTGCTATCGGTGTGAGTAATTTCCATATTCACCATTTGCAAGACGTATTTGAAATTGCAGAAATTAAACCAATGGTTAACCAAGTGGAATACCACCCACGTTTAGCACAAGAAGAATTACATGCCTTCTGTAAAGAACATAACATCCAGCTTGAAGCTTGGTCACCATTAATGCAGGGGCAGCTACTTAATCACCCAACATTACAAGAAATCGCTACGAAATATAATAAATCGACTGCACAAGTTATTTTACGTTGGGATCTACAAAATGAAGTTGTAACAATCCCTAAGTCTATTAAAGAACACCGCATTATTGAAAATGCAAACATCTTTGACTTTGAATTAAGCTCGGATGATATGAAAGCAATTCAAGCTTTAAATGAAAATCATCGCGTTGGTCCAGATCCAGATAACTTTAACTTCTAGTAGGAAAACCACTGCCATATGCAGTGGTTTTTTTATTTTTAATAAAACTGAAAATTTAAACTATATTCCATTTGATTGACACTTTATTATCTAAGGTGTAAGATTTTGAATTATCAAAGAAACACAAAAATTAATAAAATTCATTTGTTTACTCATTGTATCAAGAGAGGTGGAGGGACTGGCCCTTTGAAACCTCGGCAGCAGGTTCATTTTGAATACTGTGCCACTTCCTGCAAGCTTTGTGCTTGAAAGATAGAATGAGGGACTTCGTTTATATACGGGTGCATAACTTGTACGTAAAAATCCCTCTTTCTCAATACGAAAAGAGGGATTTTTTGTTTTTCATTTCCCTCATCATCATCCAATCTTATTAACTATTTAGGAGGAAAATCAAATGAAAAAGAAGTTTGTACCCGGTATTGCATCAGTTGTAGGAGTAAGTATTTTATTATCTGGTTGCGGTAGTTATAAAAACGAAGCGAGCGGAGCAAATGCAAAAGATGAGGCACCTAGTAAGCAAGTTTTAAACTTATCTTCACCTACTGAGATTCGAACAATGGATACGGCTCGTGCTACAGATACTGATTCTGGTCAAGTAATGAGAAACGTATTTGAAGGTTTATACAATCTTGGTGAAGGTAATAAACCTGTTCCTGGCGTTGCGAAATCTCATGAAGTAAGTGCTGATAAAACGAAATACACATTCCATTTACGAGATTCAAAATGGTCGAACGGCACACCTGTAACAGCGAAAGATTTTGTCTTCGCTTGGCAAAGAGCTGTCGATCCAGCAACAGCTTCTGAATATGCTTTTTTATTCCTGGATATTAAAAACGCTAAAAAAATTAATAGCAAAGAACTCCCATCCGATCAACTTGGTATAAAAGCAGTTGATGACCATACGTTTGAAGTAGAATTAGAGCGCCCTGTTCCGTATTTTATTAGCTTAACGGCGTTCCCAACATTTCTACCAATCAACGAGGAATTCTTTAAAGCACAAGGTGATAAGTACGCTTTAGAAGATAACAAAATCTTGTACAACGGAGCTTTTACACTAAGCGATTGGAAGCATGAACAAAGCTTTAAATTTAAGAAAAACCCTACCTATTGGGATAAAGATAATGTCAAACTCGAAGAAATCAATTTCAACGTTGTGAAAGAGAAATCAACAGAAGTAAATTTATTCGAATCCAAACAATTAGACCGTATAAAACTAACATCTGACTTCGTTGATAAATATAAAAAGGATGCTAACTTTAAAGAACGTCCGAACGTAGGGGTACAGTTTTTACGTATGAATCAGCAAAACAAAGTACTTCAAAACGTTTCTGCACGCCAAGCAATCGATCAAACAATTGATCGAAAATCTTTTGTAAATACGTTATTAAATGATGGCTCTACACCAACCTTTAGTCTCGTGCCGAAAAACTTCGCAAAAGGGCCTGATGGAAAAGACTTCCGTACTGCAAACGGCGATTTAACAAAAGTTGATACAACATCTGCACAAGAATTATGGAAGAAAGCAAAAAAAGAACTTGGTTCTGAAAAGATAACATTAGAATTATTAACAAGTGATGGTGACCTTGAGAAGAAAACTGGTGAGTTCCTAAAAGGACAACTAGAAAAGAATTTAGATGGCTTAACGGTAAATATAAAACCGCAACCACGTAAACAACAAGTTTCACTCTTATTAAAAGGTGACTACGAGATTGGAATTGACGGTTGGAGCCCTGACTTTGCTGATCCAATTACATTCCTTGAACTATTTACGACGAATAACCCTTACAATTTAGATCATTACTCGAATAAAGAGTTTGATGACACAATTGAAAAAGTTAAAACTACCTTGGCTGGTGATGAAAAATCTCGCTGGGAAGCGTTACTAGCATCAGAAAAAATCTTATTTAAGGACTCTGTTATCGCTCCTCTTTACCAAAAAGGAGAATCTTATTTAGAGCGTTCTTATGTGAAAGGCATTGTGCAAGTAGACTTTGCAGGTCAATTAAACTTCAAATGGGCAAAAATTGAAAAATAAAGTGAAACTTTAATCAGTGGGGGGCCTTCATCCCCCACTGATTATCAGCCCTCACCAATCGGGCTTTTACGGGCAGTTGATCCCCCCTAACTTCTTTGCTTTCACTGAATTTTGAGGTGAGGATTTTACTGCCCGTTAATGCGGGATAAAATGCAACTTAGATCATTGTGTTCCCACCCACACCCATTGTTTTTTTAGCAAAATATATTAAAAGCAGATTCCCTAATATGAGGAAATTTGCTTTTTCAATATATTATTCCAAGAAATTAACACTCCACTTTTTATTATTGACATATAGTTCTTTCCAGTGTTAATATTCTAAATAATCAAAGAAACAAAATATTTTACCATTAAAATGTAATGTCTACTAAGTTGAAACATATAACGATAGATTATGGTTCAACATGTATATACATATAGAATACCTGATTACCTATATACACATATTTATAATAGGTTTTCTCTCCTTCTATAGCTACACTTCAAGACATGGACATTATGACGTTACGAACAACACATTTAGGGAGGAAAGAACAATGAAGAAAAAAGTTGTACCTGTTGTTGCATCTGTTTTAGGGGCAAGTCTACTACTAACTGCTTGCGGGGGAAATAAAGATAATGCAGGCGGAGCGAAAGCGAACGATAAAGCACCTGATAAACAAGCGATTAACTTATCATTTGCTTCAGAAATTCCAACAATGGATGTTGCAAAAGCGACGGATGGGGAATCCATGAACGTAATGAGAAATGTTTTTGAAGGTTTGTATGCAATGGGAGAAGATAATAAACCAATCCCTGGTGTCGCTGATTCAGTTGACATTAGTCCGGATAAAACAAAGTATACTTTCCATCTTCGTGATTCAAAATGGTCAAACGGTACTCCTGTTACAGCAAAAGACTTTGTCTTTGCTTGGCAACGTGCCGTAAACCCTGAAACAGCAGCTGAATATGCATTCTTATTCTTCGATATACAGAATGCAAAACAAATAAACCAAAAAGAAGTAGCAATCGATCAATTAGGCGTTAAAGCTCTTGACGATAAAACTTTAGAAGTACAACTGGACCGCCCTGTTCCCTACTTCTTAAGCTTAACGACATTTGCAACATTCTTACCAATCAATGAAGAGTATTTAAAATCTCAAGGCGATAAATACGGTTTAGAAACAAATCATTTAATTTACAATGGTGCTTTCACATTAGATAACTGGAAACATGAACAAAGCTTCCAATTGAAGAAGAACCCTAACTATTGGGATGCTAAAACTGTAAAACTAGAAGAAATCAACTTCAATGTCGTTAAAGATAAATCTACAGAAGTTAACTTATATGATTCAGGACAAATTGATCGTGTTGCTTTAACTGCGGAGTTTGTTGATAAGTATAAGAACGATTCCAACTTCAAGGAACGCGCTGAAGTCGGTATCCAATTCTTACGACTAAATCAGAAAAATGCAGTATTAAAAAATCAACATGCACGCCTCGCTATTAACGAAGCAATGAATAAAAAAGCGTACGTAGAAACAATTTTAAATAACGGTGCAATCCCAGCAGAAGGAATGGTTCCTGCGAAATTCGCAAAAAGTCCAGACGGTAATGACTTCCGTAAAGAGAATGGAAATTTAGTCAAAGATGATGTGAAATCTGCAAAAGAAAACTGGAAAAAAGCGAAACAAGAACTTGGTACTGACAAAGTAACAATTGAACTATTAACAAGCGATAATGCTTTAGCTAAGAAAACTGGCGAATATTTAAAAGGTGAACTAGAAAAGAATCTAGATGGATTAACAGTGACTTTAAAACCTCAACCACGTAAACAGCAGTTAAAACTACTATTAAGTGGTGATTACGAAATCGGAATCGATGGCTGGGGCCCTGACTTCGCAGACCCTATTACATTCTTAGATCTATTCACAACAGATAGTGCTTATAACTTCGATAAATACTCTAACAAAGAGTACGACGAGCTTATTCGTAAAGTAAAAACTGATTTAGCTGGTGATGAAAAAGGTCGCTGGGAAGCAATGAAGCAAGCTGAAAAAATCTTATTACAAGATGGTGCTGTTGCTCCTTTATACCAACAAGGTCGTTCTTACCTACAACGCGGATTTATTAAAGGACTTGTAACAACAGACTTCGGCGGTGAGTTTAACTACAAGTGGACAGAAGTTGCAAAATAATAAACGCTAGTAAAAAAGGTATCCCACGAAGGATACCTTTTTTACTTTATGCTTCTTTAACTACAGAACTTCTCCTCTTTACTATTCCTTTTATACCTATAGTGATTCCCGCTACCAATTGTATAACTAGTATAATAAGTAATAATGAAATAATATTTCCTGCTAAATTAACTCCACCAAATATTATTTTGTAATAACCATTCGCTGCATATGTTGTGGGAAATAATCCACCGATTGTTTAATATGTTTTAGAAAGCATCACTGTATTTCCAAATACTGCGATGCTTATTTGTGTTAATGATTAGAAAGCGCAAAGATATTTTTTTAAAATCTCCATATACATACAAATTACTTTCAATTTAATTAATAAGCATGTGTGTCCCCCTTAAGGAAATAATTTATTAGGTTTATACATAATTACATAAAATTAGGAAAAACTTGTATAGAAAGAAGTTACATAAGGAGGAATTTATAATGAGAATTTTACTATCAATTTTATTAGCTCTTATGCTAGTACCTGCATTAACAGGATGTAAAGCTCCTGCAAAAGAAGATACAACTTCTAATAAGAAAACGACTGAAGAAGCAAAAAATGAGGCTCCTGCAGATTTAAAACTAAACTTTAATGAATTCGATTTAAAGGCAGACTATCAAGATACGAAGAAAGACTACGAAGCTGATTATAAAAATGTAGCAGCGGATAAGAAAATGGAAGCAAAAATTGAAGACCATAAAACAGATGTAAAGTTCACAGGCGACGAAGCTATTACAAAATTAAGCCCTCTTCTACAAGAATTAAAATTCGATAAAAACACACCAGATCAAGAAGTAATTGATCAAGTAGTAAATGTATTCAAACTTGATAAAGACTACCAAAAATTCGATTTAGAAGTTGTCTTCTCTGATGGAACGAAAAAAGAATATAAAAGAGAAATAAAATAAAGAAGTAGGCGGTTGCCTACTTCTTTATTTTTTAATTTTTACGTATCTTAGTTCTGGACTAGAACCGATAATGAATTGGACGCCAGATACTGATGATTTTTGTAAATATGAAGAGCTTGGGAAAATAATTGGGATTAATGGTGTATCATCAAACATAATATCTTCTGCTTTATGCAATAAGTCAAAACGCTTATCTTCGTTTTGTTCAACTTTTGCCTCTTTTACTAAAGCATCAAATTCTTTATTATGCCATTTTGCATAGTTGTTTGGACCATCACCTGCATATAAATCTAGTTTAGTAATCGGATCCAATAGAGAGCCGCCCCATCCCATATAAGCTAATTGGAAATCACTTTGCTTATATGTGTCGATGTAACTCTTCCACTCTTTATTTTCTAATTTAATATCTACACCAAGATTTTTCTTAAACATTTCTTGCATTGCTTCTGCTACTTTTTTATGTTGTGTATCTGTAGTGAATTTTAATGTTACTTCAGGTAATGTAGACCAACCTTGCTCTTTCATGCCCTCTTCTAATAATTTTTTCGCTTCTGCTGAATCGAATTTTACGTAATCGCCTTTTTCTTTACGGAAATCACGACCACCTTGTGTTTTTGCCCCTTCTGGAACAAAAGCATATGCTTCTTGTGCATTATTTTTATACAGTTTTTCAACGATAAACTTACGATCAACCGCTAATGAAAATGCTTTACGTACTTTTGCATTTGTAAACGGCTCTTTTTCTACGTTAAACGAATAAATATAAGATGAGAATCCTGCAACACGCTTATATTCTTTGTTTCCTTTTTCTTTTTCAATCATCTCTTGTGGTAAGCTACTTAGCAAATCTAATTCTTTTGACTTGTACAATTGGTACGCTGTTTTAGAATCTGGAATAATACGAAACTCAATTTCTTTTAATGTTACCTTTTTATCATAGTATTCTTTATTTTTTTGTACTGTAATAGCTTGGTTATGCTTCCATTCTTTTAACGTGAATGGTCCGTTCGTAATTAACTCTTTTGGATCTGTTTTTAATTTATTATTATCATCAATTGATTTTTTAGATAATGGAATAAATAATGAACTTGCTAATTTTTGTTTAATAGAAGCAACTGGGTGCTCAAGTGTTACCTTTAATGTTTGAGGATCAACGACTTGAATACCAACTTGTCCTTCTTCACCTTTTCCAGTATTATATGCCTCTGCTCCTTTAATAAAATACATTTCTGTCGCATTCATAGAACCTGTTTTCGGGTTTAATAATCGCTTCCATGCGAACTCAAAATCATTTGCTGTAATAGAAGAGCCATCTGACCATTTAATATCTTTCTTTAAATGAATTGTATATTCAGTTCCATCCGCATTTACTTCTTCTTTCTCTGCCAATTCATTTTGATATTTCCCATCACTATCTTGCGTATATAAACTTGAAAACAACTGTCCAATTATGTAACCTGACGTGCTATCTGTCGCAATGGCAGAATCAAGCGTATACGGATCACTGCTAATATTCGTTACTAATCGATCCCCGTCTCCCTTACCAGCACTCGCCTTTTGCGTCTCTTTCTTACCGCAAGCAACAGAAGTAATTGCTAAAACAGTCATAATGACAAATAATAAAAACTTCTTCATCCTACATTCTCCTTTAACCTGAAATTTTTGGTGTTGATGCTAATAATGTTTTTGTATAAGAATGTTGTGGATTACGGAATACTTCGTCCGTATATCCAAATTCAACAAGTTCTCCTTTGTATAAGACAGCCACTTTTTCACATAAATAGTGAACCATCGGTAAATCATGTGCGATAAATAAATATGTATAGCCTTGTTCCTTTTGAATCTTTTGCAGTAAATGTACAATTTGGATTTGCAGTGAAACATCTAATGCTGAAATTGGTTCATCAAGGATTAATACTTCTGGCTCACATAATAGCGCTCTTGCAATGGCAATACGTTGACGTTGTCCTCCGCTAAATTCGTGTGGATAGCGATCAATATATCGTCTATCTAATCCAACACGCTCTAGTGCATCACCTGCGACTTTATCTTTCAATCCTTTATCGCCTAAACCGAATGAAATATAGCCTTCTGTTACAATATCGCGTACTTTCCAGCGCGGATTTAATGCAGCTGTGGAATCTTGAAAAATGAACTGTACTTTCTGCAAGAAATCCCGCTTATGAGCTGACTTCAGCTTGTGAACAACTTGACCGTTATAATCAATTTCACCAGACGTTGGACGCTCGATCCCAGCTATGAGCTTACCAAGTGTTGTCTTTCCAGAACCACTTTCTCCAATAATGCCAAGCGTTGTTCCTTTTGGGATAGAAAGTGATATACCTTTTAACGCTGCGATTTCTTTATTTTTACTTCCATACGTTTTCGTTACTTGCTTTACAGTAATTAAATCTGTCGTCATGAGGCATTCACCCTCTCTTTTGATTTCGCTTTATTATGCTCCAGAATATGCTGCCAGCAATGTGAACTATGCTCCTCAGAATATGTTGTTCTCTCTGGGAAGCGATGAATACATTCTTTTATCGCTACAGGACAACGATTCACAAACGGGCATCCAAAACTATTTAACGTTTCAATTGAAGGTGTTGTTCCCTCAATTGCTCTAAGTACCTTTTCTGAATCATCCATATTCGGAATTGCTTGCAATAAACTTTTTGTGTAAGGGTGCTTAGGTGAGCCAATTACTTCTTGAATCGTTCCTTTTTCAACAACACGTCCCCCGTACATAACTACTACTCGGTCAGCTACTTCACGTACAAGTGCCAAATCATGTGTAATTAATAAAATACTCGTATTTTGTTTTTCTTTTCTCTCTTTTAATAACCCCATAATTTGCTTTTGAATCGTTACATCTAATGCCGTTGTAGGTTCATCTGCAATAACGAGCTTCGGGTGACATGCAAACGCAATAGCCAAACAAATACGTTGCCTCATACCACCGCTTAACTGATACGGGTATTGTTCAAAGCGTTTCTCTGCTTCATGTATGCCTAAATCATTTAGTAAGTTAATCGCAATTTCTTTTGCCTCTTTTTTCGATTTCTTTTCATGCTGCACAATTACTTCTGTAATTTGTCTTCCAACCTTCATCGTCGGATTTAAAGATGAAAGCGGGTCTTGAAAGATAAAGGAAATATCTTTCCCGCGAATTTGATTCCATTCTGATTCTTGTAAATCCGTTAATTCCTTTGATTGGAAAGATATATTTCCATCATCAATATGAATCGATTCTTGATTTAAGCCGATAATTGATTGTGCTGTAACACTTTTCCCTGAACCACTTTCTCCGACAAGTGCAACTATTTCACCTTCGTTAATAGAAAAGGAAACATGCTTCACAATTGCTTGCTTACTATTCTCTTTTTCAACGGCCAACGTTACGTTTTCTAAAGATAAGATTTGTGCCATGTTTTTTCTCCTTTCGATTACGTTTTACGATTTTCGGATCAATCGCATCTTGCAAACCATCACCAATCGCATTAAATGCGAACATGATGAATGCAATCATGATTGCCGGGAAGAAAAGTTGCCACCACTCTCCGCTTAGTAATGTCCCGAGTGCATCGTTTGTCATCGTGCCCCAGCTCGCTGCTGGTGATTGTACTCCAAGTCCGATAAAACTTAAAAATGATTCTGAGAAAATAGCTGCTGGAATTGTAAATGATAAATTTACGATAATAATCCCTGTTAAGTTTGGAATTAAATGTCCGTATATAATTTTCATATGAGGTGTACCTAATCGCTCTGCTGCAATAACAAATTCTCTTTGTTTCAATGAAAGTACTTGCGCCCGAATGAGACGTGCCATGCCAATCCATCCCGTTAACGCAAGAGCTATAATAATTGTAAAAAGTCCTGGTTTCATAATGATTAATAGTAAAATAACAATCAGTAAATATGGGATACCGTATAACACTTCAATCCCTCTTATAATCCACTCATCAATTAACGTTCCAAGACGATTACGTCCTCTCACATATCCACTAAAGCCACCGATAAGTACACCAAGCCCTATATCAAGAGCTGCTGCTACTAATCCAACTGTTAATGAAATTTTCCCACCAGCCCAAGTACGTGCCCAAATATCTCTCCCTAAATCGTCTGTTCCGAACCAATGCTCACTACTAGGCGGTAAATTAGTTGCTTCTTTTACTTGTTCACTCGCAGTAAATGGCGTTAAACTTTCGCCAATAAGCGAGAAAACAATAATTAGTAATAACGTCACTGCCCCTAAAACTGCTATAGGGTTTGATATAAACTTGCGAAACACTTCCTTTTTCCGGCCAATCGTTTGCTGATCTTTATTTATCGTTAATTCTTTTTTCTCTTCATTCGTTAATAACTGGTCATTAATTTCATAAGCCCCCATTTAAACATCACCCTCCTTACGTAATAGAACGAATGCGCGGATCAACAATACGATGAATGATATCTGTAATAAAAATACATACAATTAATAGCGCACTATAGAAAATGGTTGTTCCCATAATCACCGGATAATCTCGGTTGAAAATACTGTCTACAAAATATTTTCCTAAACCAGGAATTGAAAAGATTTTTTCAATAACGAAAGTCCCTGTTAAAAGTCCAGCCATTAATGGGCCAACAAATGTAAGTACCGGAACAATCGCATTTCGAAGAGCATGTCTTATAATGATTTTCTTAATTGGTATACCTTTCGCTCTCGCTAGCTTAATATAATCACTCTGCAACACTTCAATCATATTAGAGCGAACAAATCTTGTAATAACTGCGATTGGTCCTAACGCTAATGCGAAGGAGGGTAATACAGTATGCTCAAATGTTCCCCAAGACGCCACTGGTAGTAATTCAAATTGTATGGCGAATACTTGTATAAATAGTGGTGCTAAAATAAAACTAGGAATAGAAATACCGAGAATCGCAAGCAAGCTCACACTATAATCAATCACTTTCCCATGATATAGCGCGGCAAATGTACCTGCGGCAATTCCGACTAACAATGAAATAACAAGTGCTTGTAAACCAATAATTGCCGATGGTCCAAAACCAGTTGTTATAATTTCCGATACACCTTGACCTGTCGATTGAACAGATTCGCCAAAATCAAAATGAACTACCCCATCCAAATAAGCAACATACTGATTCCATAACGGTTCATCAAGGTGATACTTCGCTCTCATGTTTTGTATTACTTCTTCAGGAAAGATTTTCGCATCTGATGAAAACGGATCACCTGGAATAATATGCATAATTAAAAATGTTACTGTCGTAATGACCCATAGCGTGAATACCATAACCGATAGTTTTTTAATAACATACACTTCAATAACCCCCTAAACAAATGAATTTACTTTGTTTTATTGACATATTTGTTCCCATTACTCCTTCTCCACTTCTTAAAACACAAAAAGCCTTGATCTTAAAAAATAAGATCAAGGCTTAATAAAACTATGCCCATCACTTATCTTTCAAGACTTGCTTGCTGGAATTAGCACGGTGTTCCTGTTACAGAACCCGCTGCTGAGGTGTCATAGGGCCAGTCCCTCTACCTCTCTGGATAAGTAAATTGCTATATTATTATTTGGTTCAAATTGTATATTTTGAATTATAATTCTGAAAAATTAAAAAGTCAATCTAATTGGATATATTTAGAAAAATCAGTTTTCTGTTATATTAGTTATTGAAATTACAATCTTTCGCTTATAATAAAAAGAAATTGTATTAAAGGCGTTATAAGATGGATCCCTTACTTCTTGCTACTATAGGATTACCATTAACAATCGTAATACTTGTACTTGTCATCATCGGCTTCTATAAAGTGAAACTTTAATCAGTGGGGGTTTTGTTCATCCCCCACTGATTATCAGCCCTCACCAATCGGGCTTTTACGGGCAGTTGATCCCCTACCTAACTTCTTTGCTTTCACTGAACTTTGAGGTGGGGGTCTTACTGCCCGTTAATGCGGGATAAACTCTTCATTAAAAAGAAAAGCATCACTTCTTTTTACACTCCATTCGATAATATTACTGGACAAACAATTTCAGAATTTCACGAAGAACAGAAGATATTAGTATCCGAGGATGAAGACGGAGATGGTAAAAAGAAAAAATAACCTTGCGCATGCGCAAGGTTATTTTTTCGCCTCTGTTTGAAAACGTTTATAGTATGTCGATGCTGTTGAAAAATGAATTTCTATATCACGAATCAACGATGAGTCTTCTTCTTTAGCTAACTTCTGTAATTTTTTCATCGCTTGTTCCGATTCATCCAAGAAACCAACATATACCTCATGTTCTTTCTCTTTCGACTTTGGTACACGAATTTCTTTACGTATATGATCAATATCCTCTAACATGCTCGTTGTTACCTTTTGCACATCTTCTTTATATGTAGCATTCGTTATTTCCTTACCGCCCTTTTCTTTTGCCACTTCAAATAACTGCAGTGCTTTATTAATTTCTTTATTCATTTTTATATCATATTTTTCATGTACTGCAAGGTATTCTTTCATCTCCTCTGTTTGTTCAGTAGATTGCTCTACCTTTTCTTTCGGTTCTTTCGTATCTTTATTTCCATTACACCCTGCTAGAAGGAGCATACTTCCCATTACAGCAATACCCAAAACCTTCTTCATCTCTTCTTCTCCTTTTATCTACAGCTATTACTCATTATAGTTTCTTTTATCTCCACTTGTTATTATACCGAGAACACCCTACTTTTTACACTTAAGACGAGATCTTAATATACACACCAACATTTTTGTCACAGTATCGTCACTTTATGCAAATAACTTTTGCATCACCTTACAACACTGTATAAGTTATTTCAAAGAAATGAAAAAAGAGCTGATTCAACACATGTTTGAATCAGCTCTTTTTTATAAATTAAGCCTCTAAATTTTGTCTTTGTTGCAGTTCAAACTGCTTCTCACTTCTTCTGGCCATAAATAGATAACATAACACAGCACCAATTTCACAAAGCGCTATCACAACCCCCATCGGTAATGCGGTATTGCTTCCGCCAATACCTACTAATGGTGCAACAAGTGCTCCTGAAATGAACTGTAATAAACCTAATAAAGCCGATGCCGTTCCTGCAGCCTTTTTCTGATTTCTCATCGCTAACGAGAACCCAGTTGTTGATACAACCCCGACACTTGATACAACAAGGAATAACGAGCATAAAACACCAATTAAACCTATTCCTAGTAAGATTGTCAGTAATAAAGATAGACCACCAATAGCTGCAATAATAATACCGGAAACAAATAACGTTTTCTCATTCACTTTCTCTGCTAAACGGCCCGTAACCTGACTAGCAATAATAATACCGATACCGTTAATCGCAAAGAATAAGCTAAATTGCTGTGGTGATGCTCCGTATATGTTCTGCAACACAAATGGTGAGCCCGAAATGTAAGCAAACATTGCCGCCGTTACTAGCCCTTGTGACAATGCATATCCCATAAACAAACGATCCTTTAACAGTTTTCCATATGTCGCCAATGTCCCTGACAAACCACCTGTTTCTCTTTCTTCAGGAGGTAATGTTTCACGTAATACGAAAGTAGCTGATATTAACATGAATACACTAATTGCTCCAAGAACGATGAAGACACCGCGCCATGTTGTGAACTGTAGTAATTGTCCCCCAATAATCGGTGCCAAAATAGGCGCTGCTCCGTTTACTAACATGAGCAGTGAGAAAAACTTCGTCATTTCAGAACCTGAATACATGTCACGTACCATTGCACGTGATATAACAATCCCGGCCGATCCTGAAGCCCCTTGTAAGAAGCGCAATAACACTAAACTCCAAATAGATGGTGCAATAGCACAAAGTAAAGAAGAAGCAACATAAATAATAAGAGCGATAATAAGAGGTTTGCGCCTTCCGTAAATGTCACTAATTGAACCAACAAATAATTGTCCTACTGAAAGCCCAAGCAAACAAGCTGTCAATGTAAGCTGTGCAAGAGATGCGCCTGTTTGTAAATCATCCGTTAATTTTGGTAAAGAAGGCAAATACATATCAATAGATAATGGCCCAATCGCCGTAAGTGTCCCTAATACAAGAATCATCCATAACCTATTTGTCTTTACAGGTTTATATATTTCGTGATTAACTCCATTCACTTTTTCCGTTCACCCTTTCCGATAAATACTAAATCGTAACAATTATAGTTACAACATAAACATACGTCAAGTATAGTGCATTTTCCTGTTTCATACCGTAAAAAAAGCGATAGAATTTCTATCGCTTTACTTTTTCAAATTGCTATTTGTAAATTTAGATACGGAAGACATCGCCTCTCCTGTATCTAAATATGTGATTTGAATTGGATCTCCCACTTCTGTAAACATAGCATATGGGAATTTCTTCACAGGTATCATAAATACTTTTTGTTCATTCTCTATCAGTACGTACACAATTGTATTTTCACCTGATTTTTCTTTATATACACGTTGTACAACGCCTTCTTTTTGTGCTTCTTTACCATTTGAAGTCGGTCTAAATGAATCTCCACTTCCGCTTAGCGCATTTTTATAATTCTCAAGTGCTTCTTTTTGCGTCGAACCTGTTGCAAATATTTTCGCATTAGAAGCATAGATAACCGTGTGAGCACGTACTAATCCTCCGTCATCAATAACAGGTACAATCCAAGAAGGTTTACCGTACACGTTATAAATAACCGGCATCGTTCCGTGCCATTTCTCTCTCTTAAAGGAATTATCCACTACTTCTGTAGCAGCCGAACCATCCATAATTCCCTTTACTTCTTTTCCGTTATAGTAATACAACTTACCTGTACGCGCATCAATAAGCGAATAGCCTAGTGCAGAATCTACTCCTTCTTTCGGAGAGGTGAAATCAGTAAAATAATATAACGTTCCATCCTTACCGAAGATTGGTGTAACTCCTTCTTTCGTTCCCCACTCAGTCGGAATCTTCATATCCGTTTGTGAGAATTTTGTATTCCAAAATCCGTGAATATATTTACCGAAATACGTATTTAATGTAGATGCAGTCTCGTGATTTAATACGCCATCAACGAATTTAGGTGCCTTTCCTTTGTCGTATCTTTTCACTTCACCTGTTTGTGCGTCTACTACTACAACACCTTCTACTTCAAATCCAGATCTTCCTGAAATAAATTCACCATACGTCATTGTATAATACGGTTTCCCTTTATCATCCACTTCAAATTTAGGTTTCCCTTTAAAAATTAAATCCGGTTCTGCTTTTCGAACGACACGTTCTAATTTATTACCAAAAAACATGCTTGGCACATATTTCATTTTATAACCAAGGTGCAGTTTCGCTTCCGCATCAGGATTCGTACCTGACATCGTTACGTACCCTGGAATTGTCTCAGCTTTACGTGCTTTAAAAAATCCTGAAACTTCTATCGGTGCTACATACAAGGCTTCACCATTTACCATTTGTGGCGTTAATTCCCCTAGCTCAAAATAAGCTACTTTCGGAATATCACCAAATACCTTTTTCATTTTATTTTCCGCTGTTTTAGGCGGCACTGTAAACGGCTGATCATTTTCAGTAAATGGCTCTGAAATATCTTTCTCTACCTTCACGACCGAATCATATTTCTTTTGCGAGATTACTATATCGTGCAAATAACCAAAATAGCCGTAACTTGCGAGTAAAACAAACATTAGAAGTCCTTTTAACGTACCTTCTAATTTCCCTACCTGCTCTTGTGAGAATAAAACAAGCCCAATTAAAATCGCTACTGCAACAGAATAATGAGTAAGAATAGAATCTGCTCGATCATCAATTAGCCAGAAATATTCATAGATTGCAATACCTATCCAAAATAAAACAGGAATAACTAAAATAGATGATTTCTTACCCTTTACAACTTTCTCATTTCCTCCTTTATCCACCGCGCGAATTTTATTACCGCTTCTAGTCCATGGAATCAAAAACAAAGTGAGAATAGCTAAAACTATAAATTTCATCAAAGGCAATGTCCCCTTTTCTTTTGTCTTCTCTATAAGTATAACAAATAAAGGGTAATCAGGTAAAAATGGGAATGGAAATACTTTTAATTACTTATCACCGCGGCTTAATACAAATCCACTAACTACATATAACACTGAAGCAATGTAAAAAATAGTCCCTATCGTAAAGAAATCCACTAGGTAACCAGTTGCAATTATAGCTACTCCGCCCCCAATTGATGTCCATACATGGTATTTTCCAATTTCGTAACCAGCTTCCTTATGCGCTACCTTTCGTGCTAACGATGTCTTCTCTGTATTACGCTGCACAGCACCTAAAATACCCATTAAAATTTGGAGAATGTATACATGCCAAACTTCTGTTGCAATAGGAAAAAAAAGCATTAATATAGCCATGGACCATGCGTATATAATTAATAACTTTCTATCACCTACCCTATCAGAGATTCTTCCAACTAACGGATATACTAGAGCTGAAGTTAAGGCAAATAAGCCGTACGCCCAGCCAAATTGCGAGAAACTATTTCCTACATTTCGAAGCAATAGTATATAAAAAGGAAATACCATACTACCCGCCATCATAATAATGCTTTGTGAGGCTACAAATCTTCTATATGTCATTTGCTATACTCCTTATAAAATAAATTCACAAACCTTTCCTCTGGGTCTACTTCCTTCTTCTTCTGAAGGAATTCTTCTATGCGAGGATACGCTTTCTTTAGTTGCTCCTTTTCCGGATAAGAATAATACGGTAAATAATAACTTCCATTATGCTTTAACGTAACATCAATCATCTTTTGAATGACCACTTTTGTTTTCTTTATTTCATCTTCAGAACGCCCTTGATTAATTAGAAGCACAAGCGCAAACATATCATCTTTCGCATAAGATAGCACCGCATTCTCATTCTTTTCTACATAGCGGATTGTAATGTTAAGAAGGTTTAATTCCTCTTCATTTAAAACACTTCGCAAATCATCTATATACGCTGCAAAACCATCTATCGGTACAAAGTACTCTTGTAAAACTTCGGTCAAGTTTGGATTATCGTATTCCATAAAAGCACTATCAGATCTCATTACGTTATTTCGAGTTTCGTACTTACCATCTGTACGTTCAAAATAACTTCTTTGTATATCCCAAAATGCGCCCTTTCCCCAGTCACTATAACGTGATAACCCAAGTAAGAATTTCGGCGCAGCTATAATATTTTCTTCTTTTAATTTGCTGTATTCTCCCAGCTTCTGTTGATCTTCTGCCAGTACATAATCTGTTACATACATTTCTTTTAAAAATGAATTTGGGGCAACAGAAATACGTGCTAAATGCATACGTATATTCTCATCCCTTCGCACTTTATTCTTAAAGTATGAAGAGTATTCTTTATAATCTAGTACTTTCGTATGCGTTTCATACAATTCATCGTTTGTTAACTGTAGCGTCACATCTAAAATCACACCAAATAATCCATATCCCCCAATTACATATGGAAACAAGTCAGCATTTTCTTCTCTATTTACATTACGCACCGTACCATCTGCCATTAACAATCTGAACGACTCTACTGTATCAATCAATGCTTCATGACGAATATCACGCCCATGTACATTTACACTTAATGAACCACCAACAGTAAAAATGTTTTGAGATTGCATTACTTGAACCGCAAGACCATATGGATTGATTTTCTTTTGAATGTCATTCCATGTGACACCGCTTTGCACCCTAATCCTCTTCTTCTCCGGATCGAATTCTAATATTTCATTATATCCTTTCATATCAAGCATCGTACCGTTCGGATAATACGTCTGTCCGCCTTGGCTATGTTGCATACCTGCAATAGAAATCTTCTCTCCAGAAACATTTGCATCTTGCACTAACTGTTTTAATGAACGTTCATCCTCAGCATTTTCAACACGTTTAATTTTCGTTGGAAGCAACTTTCCTACATCGCTCATAATAGGATGTTCTAGTTGCTCTTTATATGTATTTATAGATGTCGCAAGCAACACTGTATAAGCTACAATGACCACCGCTATCTTTCTTTTTTTCAAATGACACTCTCCTCTTCCACAGTTTTCCCTCTTCATATTGTACCTATTTTCCTAAGAAGAAAGTATAAAAAAGAGAGGGCACCTTATTTTAGGTCCCCCCTGATCAAAACTGTTACTTTGCTGCCGGCAATTGTATTGGATCGAACTTTTCGTACGACGTATATTTTGCATTCGTAATAATGTGTGCCTTATCCTTACCATTACTACTCATAATCATATCTATCTTCGCTGATTCATATTTAAAATCTTTTGTAATGATATATTCTGCATCCACTTCTTCTATCTTCGCATTTTGTGCTTGTAACATTTTCTTCTGCGTTTCATCCATGCTAGTTAACATACTTTCTGTTTCTTGCCCTTTTAATGTAAATTTCAGTTTATATTTATCTCCGCTTTTCTCCATCTTCATTTTATCTAAAACTACTGCTGGTACTTCTAAATTATCTATAATATCTTGAGTCGCTTTCATTCCACCAGCGTTTAATTGCTCCTCTGGTACGGTTATAACTTCTCCTGTATTAGGGTTTTTCACCTCACCAGCAACTTTACCATCCACAGTATACACTACAACATCTGTACCAGAAATATTCATTTCAGAACGAGAATTCTTTGTCTTTGGCTCTAATTGCATCTTAGCCTTTAATATATCCATCTCTGTTCCCTCAGCTTTTAACCCTACATCATATGTCATCGTTACATTTTCTTCATTTTTAAAAGCTTCGTTCGTTTTCTTGAAAACATCCTTCGCTTCTAATTCCTTTTCTTTTTGCATGGCTTCTTTTTTCGGTTCATCAGTCTTTGTTGTTTTCTCATTGCTACACCCTACCCCTAGACTGATTGCAAGCACTAAACTTGAAATAAAAATATTTTTTTTCATAACGTCGCCCCCTTTCCCAAAATAATATCACCTCTTTCCCTATGAAATCTATACAATTTTCAATCTATATTCGCTATATAGCGACATGTTTAATGAAGATTTTAAATATGATGTAAATAACAACAACTCATTTCAGGAGGTCATTATGAAGGCGATCATTTGCACACAGTATGGACCACCTAACGTTCTTCAGCTTCAAAATATAGAGAAACCTACACCTAAAAAGAACGAAGTATTAATTAAAATTCACGCAACAAGTGTAACGACTGGAGATTGTAGAATACGCGGCTTTAATAGCCCCCTCTTATTTTGGATTCCTATGCGGATCATATTAGGTTTCAGAAAACCGAGAAAACCTGTACTCGGCGTAGAGTTATCCGGTGAAATCGAAGAAGTAGGAACAGATGTAACTCAATTTAAAAAAGGTGATCCAATTTTTGCATTAACAGAACTAAACCTCGGTAGTTATGCCGAGTACACATGCGTACATGAAAGTGGATTAATAACATTAAAACCTACCAATGTGACGTATGAAGAAGCGGCAGTTATTCCTTTTGGTGGAACTTCAGCATTACATTTCCTGAGAAAGGGCCGTATAAAAAAAGGGCAACAAGTGCTCATATATGGTGCCTCCGGATCAGTAGGAACAGCTGCTGTACAACTTGCTAAATATTTCGGCGCGACCGTTACGGCTGTTTGTAGTAATTCAAATTTTGAACTCGTGCAATCTTTAGGAGCTGATAAAGTAATTGATTATACGAAAGAAGATTTTACTAAGCAAGGCAAATGCTACGATATTATATTTGATGCAGTTGGGAAGTATAAAAAATCCCTTTGTACAAATACATTAACACCCAATGGAAAATATGTATCTGTTAATGGAATGATGGCCAAGGTAAGTAAAGAGGATATGATTCTATTAAAAAAACTAGTCGAAACGGAAAAACTAAAGCCCGTTATTGATAGAACTTACCGATTAGAAGAAATTGCTGAAGCTCATATGTATGTGGAAAAGGGACATAAAAAAGGGAACGTTTCGATTACCTTAAAATAAAATATATTCAGAAAATAATATTGACAATTCTTTTTGTAAGATTTACTATTAGTACCATATTAAAAAACTACATACACATACTCTTATCAAGAGTGGCGGAGGGACTGGCCCGATGATGCCCGGCAACCGAGCTTATAACGTATAAGCTAAGGTGCTAATTCCTGCAGAACGATTTTCGTTTTGGAAGATAAGAGAGGAACCTATTTCGTCTATTCGGCACCTCTCTTATTTTTGAGAGGTGCTTTTTATTTTGGAACGTATATTAAGGGGGAATTATAGATGAAAAAGGTGTTATTAAGTATTGTAAGTGGAGCGGTATTATTGTTAGGTGCATGTGGTGCTAATTCTGATAAAGAGGTAAAAGCATTAGATGAGAAAAAGATTACTGTCGGCGTAACGGGTGGACCGCATGAACAAATTTTTGAAAAGGTAAAAGAAGTGGCAGCAAAAGATGGTCTCGAAATTGATGTAAAGGTATTTAATGATTATGTAGCACCAAACGTATCTTTAGATGAAAAAAGCCTCGATGTAAATAGCTATCAAACTAAATCTTATTTAGACGTATTTAAAGCTGAACGCAACATGAAATTAACCGAAGTATTTTCCACAGTAACATTCCCTATGGGTGTATATTCTAAAAGCTTAAAAGATGTAAAAGAATTAAAAGAGGGCGATGCAATCGCTGTCCCAAATGATCCAACAAATGAGCTTCGTGCTTTAAAGCTATTTGAAAAAGCAGGTGTTTTAAAGGTTGATCCAAAAGCTACAGAAAAAGCGACTGCAAAAGATGTAATTGAAAACCCGAAAAATTTAAAGATTGTTGAATTAGAGGCATCTCAATTACCAACACAGCTAAGTGAAGTAAAGGCAGCTGCAATTAATACAAACTTTGCATTAGGTGCAAAATTAAGCCCAGCGAAAGATTCTATTTTCCGCGAAGGAAAAGATTCACCATATGTAAATTGGGTCGTTGTTCGTACTGAAAATAAAGATGATGCTGTTGTTAATAAATTAAAGAAAGCTTATCAATCTAAAGAAGTAAAAGATTTCATTGAGAAAAAATTCGATGGTTCTGTTTTACCGTCTTGGTAGGAGCTGACTATAATGATTGAATTAAAAAACGTCTCCAAAGTATTTACAACAAAAAAAGGGAATGTTGAGGCTCTTAAATCAACTTCCCTTAAAGTAAAAAAGGGCGAAGTATTTGGAATCATCGGATATAGTGGCGCTGGTAAAAGTACATTAATCCGTTGTGTAAATTTATTAGAAAAACCAACGACAGGAGATATCATTGTAAATGAACAAGAGTTAACAACCTTATCGACAAAAGAACTCGCAAAGGCGAGAAAAAAGATCGGCATGATTTTTCAAGGATTCAATTTACTTAAAACCGTTACCGTTTATGAAAATATCGCACTACCCTTACGTCTATCTGGTCTTCCCAAAAATGAAATTGAAAAAAGGGTAGAAAAGTATTTACGCATTGTTGATCTCTTTAATAAAAAAGATGCCTATCCAAGTGAATTATCTGGTGGTCAAAAACAACGTGTAGCGATCGCTCGCGCACTATCTCATGAGCCTGAAGTTTTATTAAGTGATGAAGCAACGAGCGCATTAGATCCGGAAACGACCGATTCTATTCTTGATTTATTATTAAAGATCAACGAAGACATCGGAATTACGATTTTGCTAATTACACACGAAATGAATGTCATCCAGCGTATTTGTGACCACGTTGCTGTAATGGAACATGGGGCTGTAGTCGAAAGTGGAACCGTAAAAGATATTTTCACAAACCCACAACATGTAACAACGAAGAAATTTGTAAATAGCGCGTTTGCAGCTAAAATTCCAGAAGATGTACAGAAAGAACTACAAAGCACCGGGGAAATCGTAACACTTTCATTTATAGGAACCGCTTCAGGAGAACCAGCGTTAGCTATCGCTACAAAACGTTTCCACGTATATCCGAATATTTTATCAGGCAATATTACGCAGTTAAAACATGAGGCATATGGAAAACTGATCGTTCATATGCAAGGTGAAAAAAGTGAAGTACACCGTGCCTTATCATTTTTACAAGAACAAGGGATCATCGTAGAAGGAGGTAGAACAGATTATGGGAAACAAGTCCTTTTTGGATGAGTGGGGTAACGTAATATGGGAAGCAACAATTCAAACATTTCAAATGACATCTATTTCACTACTTATCTCTATTCTTATTGCATTACCACTCGGTGTCACACTTGTTTTAACGAGACCTGGTGGACAGCGAGAAAATAAAATTATCTATCCTATTCTTAATACAGTTATTAATATCATTCGTTCTCTTCCGTTTATCATTCTATTATTCTTCATTTTACCTTTTACAAAGTTTCTAATGGGAACGTCCATTGGCGTGCAAGGTGTTATCGTACCACTTGTTGTCTTCACAGCCCCTTACATTGCCCGTTTAATGGAAACTGCTTTATTAGAAGTGGATCGCGGTGTCATTGAAGCATATCAAGCAATGGGAGTCTCTACTTTAAAAATCATTTGGCACGTTATGGTTAAAGAAGCTCGCCCGTCTCTCGTACTTGGATTAACAATCGCAACGATCGGCTTAATCGGTGCAACAGCAATGGCTGGACTTGTAGGTGCTGGCGGCCTTGGTGATTTAGCATATCGATTCGGACATTTACGCTACGAACCTGAAGTAATGTATGCAACAGTCTTTATTTTGATTATCCTCGTTCAAGGATTACAGTCATTAGGGAATGGTATAGCACGAAGATTGAAGAAAGATTAAAAAGAAGGTATCTCATTGAAATGAGATACCTTCTTTTTAATTATAAAATTATCTCTTAAATCCACCTTCTGAATGAATAACTTGCCCTGTAATCCATTCGGCTTCTTCGCTCACTAAAAACTTAATAAGTCTTGCTGCATCCTTTGGCTCACCAATTCTGCCGAAAGGAAACATCGGTCTTAATCCTTGCTTTATCTCCTCAGTCATCCATCCTGTACTAGTTGGACCTGGATTAATTGCATTCACTGTTATCCCTAAATGGGCCACTTCCGCTGACAACGTACTAGTAAGAGCGTCAATTGCTCCCCTCGTTGTTGCATACGCTAATTCTCCTGCCATAGGTCCTTTAAATTGTCCCGACGTCATATTCACAATTCTACCACCAGATTTCTTATCAAAACCTTGGGCAAATTGACTACTTAACAATGTAGTCGCACGAACATTTACCATGTAGTGCTTATCTAGTTCTTCAGCAGTCAAATTAGAGAAATCATTATTTGTAGAATATGCTGCATTATTAATTAATATATGAGGGTACCCTAATTGTTCAGTAACTTTATTTATAAGCTGATTTGATGCATCATTCTGAGTTAGATCTAACTCCATGCTCGATACTTTGACACCGTTTTGTATCAACTTTTCTTTTAATTGTATTTGTTCATTTTTATCAACGCCCCAAGGCATCTCTTTATCGTATTCTGTCCAATACGTAAAAAATATATCGTATCCAGCCTCTGCTAACTCCGTGCAAATAGCTGCTCCTATACCGTCTAGACGACTAACGCCTGTAACAACAGCTACTTTATTTTTCAATTGATTCATCATATACTCCTCCAAGTTTAAAGGACGCATATTTTATATAAGAGATATAAATTTCCCCACATAGGCATCTACCCTTACAAAGGGGATGTACAAGCTAAATATGCAGTCCTTGAATGATTTACAGATAGGTAAATAAACCCTCACTTACGAGAGAAAAATTCATCTATCTAATTTCTAATCATTACAAGTTCATCCACATATCTACTCTTTGCCTCCTTTTGATATATCTCCATTATTAGTCTACCAAAATAGATGAAATGTTACAAAAAATAAAACAATTACTCCTAACCTATCTTTGTTCACATTTCCTCCATTGTGAATTTATTCACAATGGATATATAATAAACATGTAAATACAATACATTGGAGGGATTTCAATGGTTATCAATTTTTTAAGAACTGATAAACGCGCTACTTTCATATTATTATTTTTACGACTTTACATAGGATATGCATGGCTCGCTGCTGGAATAGGAAAAGTTTTTGGACAGTCTTTTGATGCAAGTGGTTTTCTAAAAGGAGCTATCGCTCAAGCATCAGGTGACCACCCTGCAGTACAAGGTTGGTGGGCAGATTTTCTTCAACATTTTGTTCTTCCAAACGCAGACCTATTTAGCTTTTTAGTTCAATGGGGAGAAATTTTAGTAGGGCTAGGTTTGATTTTAGGTGGATTAACAAAAACAGCTGCATTTTTCGGCATCATAATGAACCTTTCATTTTTATTAAGCGGAACTGTTAGTGTAAACCCAAACCTGCTTATTTTAACTATGTTCATTTTAGTTGCAGGACATAATGCTGGACGTATTGGATTAGATGGTTATGTTTTCCCAAAACTTTTCAAAAAAAATAACCGTGAAGCATATAAATTAAGTAAAACTGCATAAGAATAGTTCATCTTTTAAATATAAATAAGGAAAGAGCCTACATTCAGGCTCTTTTCTCATTTACACCAAAATATTTCACAGTTTGCCTTATCCGAAATGTTAAACTCAATCATATATAACCGGATAAATGTGTACGACTTTATTTCAAGCACCTAAAAAGCTTAAAGACTAAAACAAGCCATTATAAAACCCTAAAACCTTTCATACTTTCTCCAAGAATATAGTGTGAAAACCACATCAAATTCTGCTTCATAATGGCCACATTAATTCCTGGCTGATCAGAACTATATGCCATTCCTTTAAAAATAATTAATTCTGTATCAACTTCCATATCCCTTAACCCTTGATATAGCTCATATGCATTGGAAGTTGGAATCCTTGCATCCTTTTCGCCATGTTGGATTAAGGTAGGCGTACAGGCTGATTTAATATACGTCATTGGTGATGTTTTCGTATATATCTCTGGATCATTCCATGGAGTATTTCCTAAATGCATTCTAATAAAGTAAGGTATATCTGTATTCACATAATGGGTACTCCAGTTAGTAATTCCACCTCCAACTGAAATAGCTTTAAATCTATTACTAAATGTAGAACAGAAAGCTGATATATATCCCCCGTTGCTCCATCCCATAACCCCTACTCTATCTTTATCTGCAATCCCTTGCTCAACTAGTTTATCCACTCCAGATATAACATCATCGTAGTCAGCAATTCCCTGTTTTCTATAGTTGGCTTTTAAGAACTCATTACCATAGCCAGAACTTCCTCTATAGTTTGGCTCTAAAACTATAAAGCCTTTTTCGATAAACTGCTCAATCGGATATTTCTCATTAAAACAGTCTGAGAATATCGGAAAAGATGCCCAAGCCGGACCACCATGGATTACTACTAATAAGGGATATTTTTTGTTGGCATCAAAATCTACTGGGGTTGATAAAACACCCTTTATTTCAAAACCATCACTACTTTGCCATGAGATTATTTCCCTGTTACTTTTCAGCTTCCCTTTAAAAAAGCTATTTTCATCCGTTATTTTTTTATCGTCTAAATAGATTTCAAAGGTTTCATTTGTTATAGCCTTACTATGGGATATATGATGTCCATCCCTTGTTATAGAAGCATCCATTATAAAGCCATCTACTTTGTCACTTAACATTTCCACAGTGCCATCTTCACATAGCAACCCAATGAGATAATTAGTTTTATCCTGCCATCTAATTAAAATCCCCTTATCTGTCCACTGTAATGGCATAACCGTACTATCAAAGTTTGTTAGAGGCTGAATTACCTCTCCAGTATTCATATCATATATCTCTAATGCACTTTCTTGTATATGGTTTCTATAGTACTCCTTCTCCCTTATGCTTGCTGAGTAACATATTTTGCTGCCCTCAGGAGAAAAGCAAACGCTCCCGCCCAACAACTTATCTACATTCATCTTTTGTAGTTCCTCAGCTTCAACATCTAATATGTATAGATCACCATTCATATGATCGTTTAGGCTTGGTGTAGCCATAAATACAACCTTTGTCCCATCATTTGAAATATCAAAGTTATGTATATAAAAATCCTTACCATCCGTTAGTTGATAAACACCGCTAATCTCACGTTCCTCTTTATCATTTTGTATCCCTTTTTCTATTTTAATGTAATATAAACAATTATTCCGATGTTCCTTACCTGCATGTTGGAAGTCCCCATATAGCTCTTTACGTTTCTTTATTTCCTCACATTCTTTTGACTGTGCAACATAATAAAAACCTTTACCAGTAGGCTCCCATTTGAATGTACTGACCCCTTCTTTCTCATCAGTAATTTGTAACTCACTATAACCATCTAGTGACTTAACAAAGATTTGATTTTTCCCATTACCGACAGGGCTAAGGTATGCAATATCCCTAGAATTTGGAGACCATAACGAGCATGTACTATCTATATCCCCATTTGTTAATGGGTAACTCTGCCCCTTATCTTTTTCATATACCCATACATGATTCCTATATGTATTGTCTTTCCAGTTAGTCGTCTTCTTAACAAATGCTACGCCTTTGCCGTCATCACTTATATTTGCACCTGATAAGGTTGGTAATGAAATAATCTCTTCTATACTTAAATATGTTTTTTCTTTCACCTTCATTAATAAACCCCCTTGTAATGTCTAGTAATCTAATTTGTTCAATAAAGTGAAACTTTAATCAGTGTTTTTTTCCATCAACGAATATCCGGAATAACAACAGAAAATTCAGTTAAATAAAAGTAGTTCCGTCCCAAATCCGATAAAACCTCATGCTGTCTGCCGGTTTTTATACTTTTTAAATCCCACTGACCGATCTAATGAGGGATCATCTTGAATTTCAAGACAAGGCTGATAATCTCTCCCACTGCCAGTTCCTTGCCCCTCTTTAATCCACTTATCGATTTTAGATGTTCTTTTTTTCGACACAAAAATGCCCCTTTAGATAATCATATCCAAAGGGGCAAAGCTTCACAACTTTTTTATAAACGTCGTGACTTTATTTTAAATTTACAATAATCTAGTTACTCTACCAATCTCCTACTCAACAGTAACAGACTTAGCTAAGTTACGTGGCTTATCAACGTCACATTCGCGGTGAAGCGCTGCGTAGTATGAGATAAGTTGGAATGGAATAACTGCTACTAACGGTGCTAGTGCTTCGTGTACAGCTGGTAATACGAAGCTGTCACCTTCCATTTCTAAGCCTTTCATTGAGATGATACATGGGTTAGCTCCGCGTGCTACTACTTCTTTCACGTTACCACGAATTCCAAGGTTTACGTGCTCTTGTGTAGCAAGTGCGATAACTGGTGTACCGTTTTCGATTAAGGCAATTGTACCGTGTTTTAATTCTCCTCCAGCAAATCCTTCTGCTTGGATGTAAGAGATTTCTTTTAGTTTTAACGCACCTTCTAAACCTACGAAGAAGTCTACGCTACGTCCGATGAAGAAGCAGTTACGCGTTGTTGCTAAAAATTGTTTTGCTAATGCGTCCATCTCTTCTTTTTGATCACAAAGTACTACCATTGCATTTGCTACAAGTCCTAATTCATGTGTTAAATCGAAATCAAGAACCTCACCTTTTGCTTTTGCAATGTCAGCCGCTAAGATTGAAAGTACTGCAAGCTGTGCTGTGTATGCTTTCGTCGATGCAACTGCGATTTCTGGTCCTGCATATAAAGGAAGTGTATAATCAGCTTCACGAGAAAGCGTAGAACCAGGTACGTTTGTAATTGTTAATGCTTTATGACCCATTTCATTTGTTTGCACAAGTACTGCACGGCTATCAGCTGTTTCACCACTTTGTGAAATGTAAATGAAGAATGGTCTTTCTGTTAATAATGGCATGTTGTAAGAGAATTCACTTGCTACATGTACTTCAACTGGTACTTTCGCAAATTTCTCAATGAATTGCTTTCCAACAAGACCTGCATGATAACTTGTTCCACATGCAATGATGTAAATGCGATCGCTATCTAAAATTGCGTTACGGATATCTTGATCTAATTCAATTTCGCCATTTTCATCTTGGTACTTTTGAATAATATTACGGATTACAAGTGGTTGCTCGTCGATTTCTTTTAGCATGAAATGAGGATACGTTCCTTTTTCAATATCACTTGCGTCTAATTCCGCTGTAAACGGTGCACGTTCAATCGTTTCACCTTGTAAGTTTTTAATTGTAATGCTTTCTTTTGTTACGATTACCATTTCTTTATCCATTAACTCGATAAATTGATCTGTAACTTGTAACATCGCCATAGCGTCGCTTGCAATAACATTAAAGTTATCACCAGCACCTACTAATAGCGGGCTTTTGTTTTTAGCAACATAAATCATGTTTGGATTTTCAGCATCAAGTAGTCCGATTGCGTAAGAACCATGTAAAAGAGATAACGTTTGACGGAACGCGTCTTCTACACTTAGTCCTGTACTTACTTGTTGTTCCATAAGTTGCACGATAATTTCTGTATCTGTTTCACTTACGAACGTTACATCTTGTAAATATTCCTTTTTCACTAACTCATAGTTTTCAATTACACCGTTATGAACTAGTGTAAAGCGTTTTGATGTACTTTGATGCGGATGCGCGTTTAGTTTGCTTGGAACACCGTGTGTAGCCCAGCGTGTGTGACCGATTCCCACGCTTGCTGCTACGTTTTCTTCTACGACTTCGCGAAGTTTTGCAATACGGCCTTTTTCTTTGTATACAACAACACCGTTCTCTGCTTGTACTGCAATACCTGCTGAATCATATCCGCGATATTCTAGCTTTTCTAAACCTTTTAATAAAATTTCCTTTGCATCTTGCTCTCCAATAAATCCTACGATTCCACACATGTTTAGTCGCCGTTACAAATGCTTACACTGCTTTGCGAACATGTAACGACATAGTCCGATACCATTTATTTATATTAAAAAAACGGATTACATATTGCTAGCCCTGTAAGCTTGTAACGGCTTTCACCTTCCTCTCGATTGGGTTAAAGTCCGTATATACTTATACAGCTAGTATTCATCCGTTCCTTTTCTCTCATCACACTTTCACCTTTGTCCACTAAGTCACCTTAATGTTTTAAGTAAAAGATTGCGGTTGTGATGAACAACCGGGAGTCATCCGCCGAAATCTCGATAAACTCCACCTCGTCAACTACACTACTTGTAGTTCTGGCGCTTTTATAATTTACAATATTTCCTTTGAGAAAAAGAACAAGACCATCGTATAACAAACAATATAAATCGTCAATGAAATTTTTTTCATTGTCTATAAAACATATGAAAAAGGAGCACTTCTTGTGCTCCTTTTAAAACAAATTTGGTAAATTATTCAGCTCCAACTTCCGCTTTCACAACTTCTACAATACGATGTACATACCCATCACAAATTTCTTGTGTCGGTGCTTCTGCCATTACACGAATAAGTGGTTCTGTTCCAGATGGACGAACAAGAATACGACCGTCTCCGTTCATTTCTTCCTCTACAACACGAATAATTTCTTTAATTTCCTCGTTTTCTAATGCTAGTTTTTTATCTGTTACACGAACGTTTACTAGTAATTGTGGGAATTTTGTCATCTCGCCTGCAAGCTCAGATAATGGCTTTTTCGTCATTTTCATGATGTTTACAAGTTGAAGTGCACTTAACATTCCATCACCAGTTGTAATGTAATCAAGTAAGATAATATGACCTGATTGTTCTCCGCCCAGGTTATATCCACCACGTTTCATCTCTTCCATTACGTAGCGATCACCAACTGCTGTTTTATCACTTGTAATATTGTTTGCTTCAAGCGCTTTGTAGAAACCTAAGTTACTCATAACTGTTGAAACAACTGTATTATGTTTCAATTGACCAGTTTCTTTCATATACTTCGCGCAAATAAACATAATTTGATCGCCATCAACGATGTTTCCTTTTTCGTCTACTGCGATTAAACGGTCTCCGTCACCATCAAAAGCAAGACCAATGTCAGCACCTTTTTCTTTTACTAATTCAGCTAACACTTCTGGATGCGTAGAACCTACTCCAGCGTTAATATTCATACCGTTCGGTGAAGTTCCCATTGTTGAAATATCAGCTTCTAAATCTGCAAATAAATATGGAGCTAAAGAAGATGTAGCACCATGTGCACAATCTAAAGCAATATGTAAACCAGAGAAATCTTCCTCTACAGTTTGTTTAATGTATTGTAAATATTTTTGTCCACCTTCAAAGTAATCACTCACTTGTCCAAGGTTAGTACCTGTTGGACGTGGTAGCTCATCAACTTCTTTGTCTAATAACGCTTCAATTTCTGCTTCTTGCTCATCTGTTAATTTAAATCCATCTGAACCGAAGAACTTAATTCCATTATCTTGTACTGGGTTATGAGATGCAGAGATCATAACACCTGCTTGCGCCCCTAAAGCTTTTGTTAAATAAGCCACACCTGGTGTAGAAATAACACCAAGGCGCATTACTTCCGCTCCAGTTGATAATAGGCCTGCTACTAAAGCTCCTTCTAGCATATGTCCAGATACACGTGTATCACGGCCAATAATTACTTTTGGACGATCTGTATCTTTTGTTAATACATAGCCGCCAAAACGTCCTATTTTAAAAGCTAATTCAGGTGTTAATTCCTTATTTGCAACCCCGCGTACTCCGTCTGTACCAAAATATTTACCCATTATTATTCGCTCCTTTTTCGTGCTCTTTTTGATTATCTACTGTTGGTTCTTGGCTCGTTTCTTGGCCATTTTCTTTTTCTTTTTCTGTGTCTTTTTCTTTTTCTTTTTCTTTTTCTTTGTCTTTTTCCTGATCCTTTTCTGGATCTGGTTCAGGATTTTTTGGTTTTTCAGTTTGATTTTCTTGATTGTTTTTTGAATCTGGTTGTTCAATATTACCCTGTACTTCTTTATCCGGCTTTTCTTTCTTCACAATTGTGACTTTAGCACTTTTTTGTTTTGCTTCTATCGAAATATTACCAGGACCACTCACTTGAATAGAAACATCTTTCGTCCCCGGAGATATATTTTGCAGATTAATCGCCGCTGTTATTTGAGCAGCTGTTATTTTATCTACTATACTTGCTTCTCCTGAAATATCAACGCTTATCTTTCCATCTTGTGGCGAAAGTAGCTGCGCAGTAACATCATTCGGAATTCCACTTTTTTGAATCGGGATACCATCAATAGTTTTACTTTTCGTTTGTTTTACCTTTTGTACCCCTACGGAAACCTTCACTTGATTTGGTTTTGCACTTGTTACACCTTTTGGCAATAAAACAGAGGCATCGAATGTTGTAGAATCCGTCAATTGACTAAAATCTACCTCGACCCCCTCTATAGATTGTATATTATCCAAAATGTCTTTTGGACCTGCTATCGTTACTTCTTTTGGTTCAACACTAATATTTGTAACAGCTAAACCTTCTGGTAAATTCCCCTTTTTCGAATATGTTAAAGGAACTGTTTTTTCGACATTATTTGCTGTAGCCTGTGTTGCTACATTCACCGTTACACTTATTTTAGATGGACTTGTTTTTACATTTAAACGTTTTCCTTCTTTATTGTATAATGTAACGTCTGCTGTTTTTGTAACTGTTTTATTAACACCTTTTAAATCTATATATGCCTTAGCAGATGAAATACTTTCTATTTCTTCTTTTGTTCCAACTACTTCAACAGTGTCAGGCTTAATACTTGATTTCTCAATGGTAGCACCTGCTGTCATCTGGTCTTCATTTGATAATTTTAAATCTACATGAACATACTTTTTCGCTTTTTCATGAAGAGTGACTTTAATTGTTGCTGGCTGAACTGTCCCCTTCACATCATCTGGAAGCCCGTTCGCTTTTAAAGAAACTTCATACGTTCCTTTTTGACTATCTCGCAAATCAACTGATATATCAAATTGTTTTTTTGCTTTTGCTGTAGCAACTGCTGATTTTGGACCTTCCAACTTCACCTTGACTCCACCTGATGGAATACCACTTACAATATATTTCTCTTCATCATACTTAAGGGTAATAGGATAATCAGTTAATGTTTCTTTCGTTTCATTTACGAAAGGTAATATACTCGATGTCGTATTTTTTTCAGTTAAAGTTGCTGACATGAAAAGCATACACGCCAATAGTAATGAGATTCCTTTTAAAAACCAATGATTCTCCATTAACTTATCCATGACGCTTTCTCCTCCAATTCCATAAAGACGAAGAAGTCGTTTTTTCATTCCCACTAAATTCTGCTAACAACATGTCCTTCAGCTGTTCTGTCTTCAAATCACGATGTAACTTACCGTTTTTCGTTAAAGAAATTTGGCCTGTTTCTTCCGATACAACTACTGTAATACTATCAGTGACTTCACTAACTCCCATTGCAGCGCGATGCCTAGTTCCTAACTCCTTAGAAATAAATGGGCTTTCTGATAACGGAAGGTAACATGCTGCTGCTTTAATTGTACTTCCCTGCATAATTACTGCTCCATCATGAAGAGGGGTATTAGGGATAAAAATATTAATGAGTAATTCCGATGACACATTTGCATTTAGCGGAATACCCGTTTCTACATAATCATCCACCCCAGTCTCTTTTGACAAAGTAATTAGTGCACCAATTCTACGTTTTCCCATATATTCCGTTGCTTTCGCTATCGCTGTTGCAACAATTTCAGGTTCATCGTCCTCGTGAGTTCCCACACGCGAAAATAAGCTACCCCGTCCTAGCTGCTCAAGTGCTCTTCTCAATTCTGGCTGGAAGATAATAATAACGGCTAAAAATCCCCACGTTAATACTTGTTCCGTTAGCCAATATAGCGTATGCAATTCAAGTAAAATACTAATCATCCGGACGACAATAATAACTGTAATACCTTTTAAAAGTTGCACAGCCTTCGTGCCCCGAATTATAAGAATTAGCTTATATATAATAAACCATACAACAGCAATATCTAATGCCGTACTAAGATATTTCAAAATGGTCGTATCTTCAAAAGGCATGCTAACCCTTCCTCCTACTTACGAGCAATTCTATCCATATATTGAAATATTATTTTATGCTCTATCTGTATGTATTTCCAACAACTAGTTAATTATACCATACATGAACCAAACGACAATTACAAACGCCCCCCTTTAGCTTAAATTGGTAAGATGTCAAACTTTCTTATCCTACTTATCCTACAGTATAATATAAGTCATTATTATACGCCTATTTTCAAATAAAAAAAGCAACTTCTCAGTTGCTTTTCTTACATTTATTTTAGTTTTTCACCGAATAAAGAACCCATTAAAGCAACCGCTGTTGTTGCTGTTCTATTTCTCTCATCTAAAATCGTATTTACTTCAACAAATTCAGCAGATGTAACAATATCAGCTTCTGCTAACATTTCCATCGCTAGGTGGCTTTCACGATACGATAAACCACCAATTACAGGCGTCCCAACTCCTGGTGCATCATGAGGATCAAGACCATCTAAATCTAATGATAAATGAACACCGTCAGTATGAGATAAGTAAGCCATTGTTTCTTCCATAACAGCCGTCATACCCATACGATCAATTTCATGCATTGAAAATACTTTAATGCCTTCATTACGAATAAAGTCTTTTTCCCCTTCATCTAATGCACGTGCACCTATAATTACAACGTTCTCTTTTTTTACTTTCGGGTATGCCCCATATAAATCTACAAGTGAAGAATGTCCATAACCTAAACTTGCAGCAAGTGACATACCGTGAATATTTCCAGATGGTGATGTTTCTTCTGTATTTAAATCACCGTGTGCATCATACCAAATAACACCTAAATTTTTATAATGTTTCGCCACACCAGCTAGCGTACCGATAGCAATACTATGATCACCGCCTAATACAAGTGGAAAACGACCTTCTTCTATAATATGATCAACCTTAGTCGCTAGTTCATTACATACAGTTGCAACTTGAGTAAGGTTTCGTAACTTTGTATTTTCATCTACTTCTTTTTCTCTCTCTATACATATATCTCCCATATCTTTTACGTCATATCCAATTTGTTCAATTCTTTCAACTACCCCTGCATAACGGATCGCGCTTGGTCCCATATCAACCCCGCGACGCATCTGTCCTAAATCCATTGGAACTCCAATAACTGAGATTTCTTTTTTCATAGATAGTATCCCCCTTTTATGCCTTCACTAAATATTTTAAATCTTTTATATAGTCTGACTCAACTCGACATTTTTCTGCATGGATATACATTTTATTCACTTATATTTATGTTGGACTCCCGATTTTTAAACTATTCTATGTATAAAGTTAACTTAATGAACCAACTAACTTTTCTATCAGCTAATATTTTTATCCGTGCCTTTCTCCATCAATACCTAGAATTACACAAAATATCCTCAAATAACTGAATTTAAAAAACACTTCTACACTTAGAAGCGTTTTTCTGATGCTAGTTTCCACACTGCTGCAATATTTTTTGCTGTCATTTCGATATTCTCTTCTGCCGCTTTATATGCTTCTTCTAATGTCATTGGGCTAGCCGTAATACTAAACACTGCATCAATTCCCTTTTCGTAAACAGTCGTATAATTCGAGGATACAGATCCACCAATAGCAATTACAGGAATATGACGACATTTCGCCCGCTTCGCGACACCAACAGGAGCTTTTCCATAAGCTGTTTGTTCATCTATCCTTCCCTCACCAGTTACAATAAGATCGGCACCCTCTATACACTTATCAAAATTTGTATAATCTAATACAATTTCAATCCCTTTTCTTAGCTGTCCCTTTAGTACTGCAACGACAGCCGCTCCCATTCCTCCAGCTGCCCCTGCACCAGGTATTAGGGACACATCAAAAGATACATACTGTTTAAGTATATTAGCATAATGTTTTAAATTCCCGTCTAGCTCTTTCATCATCTCTACATTCGCACCCTTTTGTCTCCCAAATACAAAAGACGCTCCCTTTGGTCCAACTAATGGATTGTCGACATCACATGCTGCTTCTAGCTTTATATCCTTCAAACGTGTATCCATACGAGAAAGGTTAAGAGCAGTAATCAAATGTAATGTTCCTCCAGAGGGCTCAATTACTTCACCTTTCCTATTAATAAACTCTACGCCTAAAGCAGACAACATACCTGCCCCACCATCATTTGTAGCACTTCCTCCAAGCCCTAAAATAATGTGTTTAGCTCCTTGATCTAATGCATGTAATATCAGTTCACCTGTCCCTTTTGTCGTTGTAATAAGTGGGTTTCTCTTTTCAGTTGGAACGTGTTGTAATCCTGATGCTGCCGCCATTTCAATAAATGCTGTCTCCTTATCCTTAGACATACCATAATAGGCTTGCACACTCTCCCCAAGCGGCCCTGTCACATTAAGTGATATAATTTCCCCCATTGTAGCACCAACAAGAGATTCGACCGTTCCTTCACCTCCATCTCCAATTGGTACTTTAACGTACTCTGCTTTAGGAAAAACTGCTGCAAAGCCCCTTTCAATAGCTTCACATACCTCTATAGCTTTCAGGCTTTCTTTATATGAATCCGATGCAATGACAACTTTCATAATTATCCCCCCTTATTCAATCCCTTTTTTTCATTTTAAACGATATACGGAAAAGTTTCCTTTTTGAGTGGAATTTAAACACAAAAAAAGCTTACATCATTTGATGTAAGCTTTTCCTATTTATATGGAGCCTAGCGGGATCGAACCGCTGACCTCCTGCGTGCAAGGCAGGCGCTCTCCCAGCTGAGCTAAGACCCCTTAGTAATTAAGCGGAAGACGGGATTCGAACCCGCGACCCCAACCTTGGCAAGGTTGTATTCTACCACTGAACTACTTCCGCGAAAATGGTGAGCCATGAAGGATTCGAACCTTCGACCCTCTGATTAAAAGTCAGATGCTCTACCAACTGAGCTAATGGCTCGTAAATGGCTGGGCTAGCTGGATTCGAACCAGCGCATGACGGAGTCAAAGTCCGTTGCCTTACCGCTTGGCTATAGCCCATTAATATTTACTAGTATGGTTATCTTTTCAAAAAAATAAACCCTCTCAGGTTATTTTAAAGAAAATGGTGGAGGGGGGCAGATTCGAACTGCCGAACCCAAAGGAGCGGATTTACAGTCCGCCGCGTTTAGCCACTTCGCTACCCCTCCGACATTTAAAAATATATGGTGGAGGATGACGGGATCGAACCGCCGACCCCCTGCTTGTAAGGCAGGTGCTCTCCCAGCTGAGCTAATCCTCCAAAAGTGGTGACCCGTACGGGATTCGAACCCGTGTTACCGCCGTGAAAGGGCGGTGTCTTAACCACTTGACCAACGGGCCAAAAAAAAACAAAACTTTTCCCAAGCTTCCAACCGGGCTTGAACCGGTGACCTCTTCCTTACCATGGAAGTACTCTACCAGCTGAGCTATGGAAGCATAATGGCTCCGCAGGTAGGAATCGAACCTACGACCGATCGGTTAACAGCCGATAGCTCTACCGCTGAGCTACTGCGGAACAATATAAGCCTGGCAACGTCCTACTCTCACAGGAACAAGGTCCCAACTACCATCGGCGCTAGAGAGCTTAACTTCCGTGTTCGGTATGGGAACGGGTGTGACCTCTCTGCCATCATTACCAGACTTTTATCATTATACACATTCTTTTGAGAATGTCCAAAGGAATTTTAAATATATATTCCTTCAAAACTAGATAACATTAGCTTCATATTATATGGTTAAGTCCTCGATCTATTAGTATTCGTCAGCTCCACATGTCACCATGCTTCCACCTCGAACCTATCAACCTGATCATCTTTCAGGGATCTTACTAGCTTACGCTATGGGAAATCTCATCTTGAGGGGGGCTTCATGCTTAGATGCTTTCAGCACTTATCCCTTCCGCACATAGCTACCCAGCTATGCCCTTGGCAGAACAACTGGTACACCAGCGGTGCGTCCATCCCGGTCCTCTCGTACTAAGGACAGCTCCTCTCAAATTTCCTGCGCCCACGACGGATAGGGACCGAACTGTCTCACGACGTTCTGAACCCAGCTCGCGTACCGCTTTAATGGGCGAACAGCCCAACCCTTGGGACCGACTACAGCCCCAGGATGCGATGAGCCGACATCGAGGTGCCAAACCTCCCCGTCGATGTGGACTCTTGGGGGAGATAAGCCTGTTATCCCCGGGGTAGCTTTTATCCGTTGAGCGATGGCCCTTCCATGCGGAACCACCGGATCACTAAGCCCGACTTTCGTCCCTGCTCGACTTGTAGGTCTCGCAGTCAAGCTCCCTTATGCCTTTGCACTCTACGAATGATTTCCAACCATTCTGAGGGAACCTTTGGGCGCCTCCGTTACACTTTAGGAGGCGACCGCCCCAGTCAAACTGCCCACCTGACACTGTCTCCCGGGTCGATGAGACCCGTAGGTTAGAATTTCAATACAGTCAGGGCGGTATCCCACCAGCGCCTCCACCGAAGCTAGCGCTCCGGTTTCAATGGCTCCCGCCTATCCTGTACAAACTGTACCAAAATTCAATATCAGGCTACAGTAAAGCTCCACGGGGTCTTTCCGTCCTGTCGCGGGTAACCTGCATCTTCACAGGTACTATAATTTCACCGAGTCTCTGGTTGAGACAGTGCCCAAATCGTTACACCTTTCGTGCGGGTCGGAACTTACCCGACAAGGAATTTCGCTACCTTAGGACCGTTATAGTTACGGCCGCCGTTTACTGGGGCTTCAGTTCAGAGCTTCGCTTACGCTAACCCCTCTCCTTAACCTTCCAGCACCGGGCAGGTGTCAGCCCCTATACTTCGCCTTACGGCTTCGCAGAGACCTGTGTTTTTGCTAAACAGTCGCTTGGGCCTATTCACTGCGGCTTTCCGTTAAGAAAGCACCCCTTCTCCCGAAGTTACGGGGTCATTTTGCCGAGTTCCTTAACCAGAGTTCTCTCGCACACCTTAGGATTCTCTCCTCGCCTACCTGTGTCGGTTTGCGGTACAGGCACCTTTTATCTCGCTAGAAGCTTTTCTTGGCAGCGGGGAATCAAAGACTTCGCTCCATAAGGAGCTTCCCCATCACAGCTCAGCCTTCACGATAAGCGGATTTGCCTACTTATCAGCCTAACTGCTTGGACGTGCACAACCAATCGCACGCTTCTTCTATCCTTCTGCGTCCCTCCATTGCTCAAACGATAAAGAGGTGGTACAGGAATATCAACCTGTTGTCCATCGCCTACGCCTGTCGGCCTCGGCTTAGGTCCTGACTAACCCTGAGCGGACGAGCCTTCCTCAGGAAACCTTAGGCATTCGGTGGACGGGATTCTCACCCGTCTTTCGCTACTCATACCGGCATTCTCACTTCTAAGCGCTCCACCAGTCCTTCCGGTCTGACTTCACTGCACTTAGAACGCTCCCCTACCACTGATACCATTGGTATCAATTCGCAGCTTCGGTGGTGTATTTAGCCCCGGTACATTTTCGGCGCAGAGTCACTCGACTAGTGAGCTATTACGCACTCTTTAAATGGTGGCTGCTTCTGAGCCAACATCCTAGTTGTCTAAGCAACTCCACATCCTTTTCCACTTAATACACACTTTGGGACCTTAGCTGGCGATCTGGGCTGTTTCCCTCTTGACTACGGATCTTATCACTCGCAGTCTGACTCCTAAGGATAAGTCATTGGCATTCGGAGTTTGACTGAATTCGGTAATCCGATGAGGACCCCTAGTTCAATCAGTGCTCTACCTCCAAGACTCTTACACTTAAGGCTAGCCCTAAAGCTATTTCGGGGAGAACCAGCTATCTCCAGGTTCGATTGGAATTTCTCCGCTACCCACACCTCATCCCCGCACTTTTCAACGTGCGTGGGTTCGGGCCTCCATTCAGTGTTACCTGAACTTCACCCTGGACATGGGTAGATCACCTGGTTTCGGGTCTACGACCACGTACTAAACGCCCTATTCAGACTCGCTTTCGCTGCGGCTCCGCCTCTTCAGCTTAACCTCGCACGGGATCGTAACTCGCCGGTTCATTCTACAAAAGGCACGCCATCACCCATTAACGGGCTCTGACTATTTGTAGGCACACGGTTTCAGGATCTCTTTCACTCCCCTTCCGGGGTGCTTTTCACCTTTCCCTCACGGTACTGGTTCACTATCGATCACTAGGGAGTATTTAGCCTTGGGAGATGGTCCTCCCAGATTCCGACGGAATTTCACGTGTTCCGCCGTACTCAGGATACATTCAAGAGAGAACGAAGTTTCGACTACGGGGTTATTACCCTCTGTGACGGACCTTTCCAGGTCGCTTCGTCTACCTCGTTCCTTTGTAACTCCGTATAGAATGTCCTACAACCCCAAGAGGCAAGCCTCTTGGTTTGGGCTAGATTCCGTTTCGCTCGCCGCTACTCAGGAAATCGCATTTGCTTTCTCTTCCTCCAGGTACTTAGATGTTTCAGTTCCCTGGGTCTGTCTTCCATACCCTATGTATTCAGGTAAGGATACCATACCATTACGTATAGTGGGTTTCCCCATTCGGAAATCTTCGGATCAAAGCTTACTTACAGCTCCCCGAAGCATATCGGCGTTAGTCCCGTCCTTCATCGACTCCTAGTGTCAAGGCATCCACCGTGCGCCCTTTCTAACTTAACCAAACTAAAATTAAAAAAATATGAGCTACACTGTTATCTAGTTTTCAAAGAACATACATTTAAACTTGAGAGATAGTTCTCTCAAAACTGAACGAAACAAAACAAGTCAACGTTTATTGATGAACTGCGTTCATCAATTCTCCATAGAAAGGAGGTGATCCAGCCGCACCTTCCGATACGGCTACCTTGTTACGACTTCACCCCAATCATCTGTCCCACCTTAGGCGGCTGGCTCCATAAAGGTTACCCCACCGACTTCGGGTGTTACAAACTCTCGTGGTGTGACGGGCGGTGTGTACAAGGCCCGGGAACGTATTCACCGCGGCATGCTGATCCGCGATTACTAGCGATTCCAGCTTCATGTAGGCGAGTTGCAGCCTACAATCCGAACTGAGAACGGTTTTATGAGATTAGCTCCACCTCGCGGTCTTGCAGCTCTTTGTACCGTCCATTGTAGCACGTGTGTAGCCCAGGTCATAAGGGGCATGATGATTTGACGTCATCCCCACCTTCCTCCGGTTTGTCACCGGCAGTCACCTTAGAGTGCCCAACTTAATGATGGCAACTAAGATCAAGGGTTGCGCTCGTTGCGGGACTTAACCCAACATCTCACGACACGAGCTGACGACAACCATGCACCACCTGTCACTCTGCTCCCGAAGGAGAAGCTCTATCTCTAGAGTTTTCAGAGGATGTCAAGACCTGGTAAGGTTCTTCGCGTTGCTTCGAATTAAACCACATGCTCCACCGCTTGTGCGGGCCCCCGTCAATTCCTTTGAGTTTCAGCCTTGCGGCCGTACTCCCCAGGCGGAGTGCTTAATGCGTTAACTTCAGCACTAAAGGGCGGAAACCCTCTAACACTTAGCACTCATCGTTTACGGCGTGGACTACCAGGGTATCTAATCCTGTTTGCTCCCCACGCTTTCGCGCCTCAGTGTCAGTTACAGACCAGAAAGTCGCCTTCGCCACTGGTGTTCCTCCATATCTCTACGCATTTCACCGCTACACATGGAATTCCACTTTCCTCTTCTGCACTCAAGTCTCCCAGTTTCCAATGACCCTCCACGGTTGAGCCGTGGGCTTTCACATCAGACTTAAGAAACCACCTGCGCGCGCTTTACGCCCAATAATTCCGGATAACGCTTGCCACCTACGTATTACCGCGGCTGCTGGCACGTAGTTAGCCGTGGCTTTCTGGTTAGGTACCGTCAAGGTGCCAGCTTATTCAACTAGCACTTGTTCTTCCCTAACAACAGAGTTTTACGACCCGAAAGCCTTCATCACTCACGCGGCGTTGCTCCGTCAGACTTTCGTCCATTGCGGAAGATTCCCTACTGCTGCCTCCCGTAGGAGTCTGGGCCGTGTCTCAGTCCCAGTGTGGCCGATCACCCTCTCAGGTCGGCTACGCATCGTCGCCTTGGTGAGCCGTTACCTCACCAACTAGCTAATGCGACGCGGGTCCATCCATAAGTGACAGCCGAAGCCGCCTTTCAATTTCGAACTATGCAGTTCAAAATATTATCCGGTATTAGCCCCGGTTTCCCGGAGTTATCCCAGTCTTATGGGTAGGTTACCCACGTGTTACTCACCCGTCCGCCGCTAACTTCATAAGAGCAAGCTCTTAATCCATTCGCTCGACTTGCATGTATTAGGCACGCCGCCAGCGTTCATCCTGAGCCAGGATCAAACTCTCCAATAAAGTTAGTTTGTCTAGCATCTAAAAATAAAAATTGACGTTCACGTTGTTTGTTTCGTTCAGTTTTCAAAGAACTACTTGGTCGCTCATTTGCGACTTCCTTATGTTAACATCTTCATTTTTCGATGTCAACTAAGTTTTTTAATTTCTTTTTTGTCGTTTTCTGCGTTTCTGCATCAGCGACGTTTATTAATTTATCATATCCTTACTCTTAGCGTCAACACTTTTTAATAAAAAATTCTTTTTCTTACATAACGAATACATTCTTCCCTATTAGCAACTCTCCGAAATAAACAAAAAATGATTTTATACCTTTCTTCCATCGCCTTTTTTACAACGCTATGTATACGCTCATCTTCAAAATCAAATAAAAATTCCTCTAACTCTCTCTTCAGTATGTATTCAATTTCTTTTCTCTCTTCCTTCGTCAACATAATCCCAAGCAAATTATCACCCCAATAACTCCTTACGTGTACCGATAAACGCCCCACTTATTTTCAATTATCAATACTGTATCATCAAAAAACAAAATTCTATCACTCATTATATCCACCACTTACGATATTAATCCCTTGTTCTCTTTTTTTAATTTAAAGCATATATGTAACTGAAAAGGATTGGACAAAGGGGCGTAATATTATGTTTTTCTTTTTTATTACGAGTAAAAGAACATTTAAACACATTAGCTTAATAATCGTACTTTCCTTATTTACAGCATGGCTACTCTTTTTAAAAACATATTCACATGAATCTGCTTTTTCAACTGCTACTGGCCCTAAAGTGATTTACAAAGGGGACACTGCAAAAAAACAAGTTGCATTCACGTTTGACATTAGTTGGGGGGACAAAAAAGCTATTCCAATCCTTAATACACTCAAAGAAAGAGAAATTAAGAATGCAACCTTCTTTCTCTCTGCTGCATGGGCTGAAAGACACCCTGATATTGTCGAACGCATCATGAAAGATGGACATGAGATTGGTAGTATGGGCTATAATTACACATCCTACACTTCACTAGAAGCAAATGAAATACGACGAGATCTTTTGCGGGCACAAGATGTTTTTACGAAACTTGGCGTAAAACAAGTCAAGCTATTACGTCCACCTAGTGGCGATTTTAACAAAACAACTCTTAAAATAGCGGAATCACTCGGATACACCATCGTTCATTGGAGTAACAATTCAAATGACTGGAAAAATCCCGGCGTAAATAAAATCATTTCCACAGTCTCTAGCAATTTAAAGGGTGGAGATATCGTCTTATTACATGCTTCTGATTCTGCCCTTCAAACAAATAAGGCTTTACCATTACTCTTACAAAAATTAAAGAGCGACGGATATGAACAAACATCTGTATCACAACTTATTTCCAACACAAGTACAAAAAGTGAAGATATTAAGTAGTTCCTTTCTACACGGTTCTTCACACATAAAAAGCTCTGCTATCTTTTGTTAAGATAGCAGAGCTTTTTTATCCTAGCATTTACAGACGATAAGAATCTGGATAATTAAAAATCCACTCTCCTCATTAAGCTGACTTACTCTTTTGTCCAATTAAACGATGCAATACAAGTAACTGATATGAATTACATAATAAAAGTGGTATCACCATTAAATATAACCAATCTGTATCATTAATCCGGAGCGCTGGTACCCATTCAAGAATTGTTACAACAACCATAAAGAACAGAGCGGGAACAAATGCTTTTTTATTCGTTTCTTTACTCTTTATATAAGCGACAATTGCCCCAAACATAAATAACATCCCAGCAACAAGTATGTTATTCCCTAATGAAACTTCCCCATTTGCAACAAGTACTGACCTTAAATAAACGAAATCAAACAATACGAACGCAATAAAGAACAGTTGCACTGTATTCCATAAAGAAGATGACCGAAACATCCCTAATCCAAAACGATGGATCGTTAAATACGCAAAGAACCCCATTTGACTTATAACACTAAAAATAAATCCTACGCCCATCAACCAAAAGGAAATTGCTAAAATCTCTTTTCCGTCGAAATTTTGAAAAAATTTAGCGTACTTGTCCCACTCTAAAACAAAACCAATAAAGACTGTGCTAATCCCACCAAGAAACAACGTCGTAAAAAATAGTCGTACCCACTTGCGGCTATTCACAACACATCCCCCATTATTCTTATATTTCTAATTAAATTGTAACAATGACAATTTCAAAAAGCTAGCCATGTTAATGTATAAATTCCTTAAAGAGATTTATATTAAAAAAAGAGAACTTTGCTGAAAGGAGCTCCAACTTATGAAACGGATGCTGCTCGTTTTGATTTCTTCTTTTCTATTTATAGCACTAGCGGCATGTGCACAAGAAAAAGAAGCAAAATCCGAACTTGATTATGATCAAACAAAAAAAATGATTGTTGATATTTTAAAAACCGATCAAGGAAAAAAAGCGATCCAAGATGTATTAACTGATGAAAAAATGAAACAAGCACTCATACTAGATGAAACAGTAGTAAAGAAAACGATTGAAGATGCACTGGTATCTGAAAAAGGGCAACAATTCTGGGAAAAGCTCTTTAAAGACCCTGAGTTCTCATCGAAATTTGCTAAAAGTATGGGAAAAGAACAAACAAACTTAATGAAAACTTTACTAAAAGATCCTGAATACCAATCAGGTGTTATAGAGATTATGAAAAATCCTGAAGTAGAGAAAATTATGTTACAAACAATGAAGAGTAAAGAATATCGTCAATATTTACAGCAAGTACTAACTGAAACTGCCGAAAGTCCTCTCTTCCAAGCTAAGATGATTGACATCATTAGTAAAGGTGTACAAAAAGCCGAAAAAGGTGGGTCTGATAAGAAAGGCGCAGGTGGTGAAGGCGGTTCTCAAGATGGGAACAAAGAACAATAATAAAAATTATAGCACTGAGTGGACAATGTATATATTGTCCACTCATTACTACTTTATTTTTGTGTAACAGCTGTTTTATCAATAACTGTCTCAGCTATCGTACGATAAATGAGACCCGTTGTATGTGTATCTTCATATACTGACGGCGCAAAGTCCTCTTTATTCCAATCAGGTTGTTGAAGTGGAATTCGGCCAAGTATATCCGTTTGGAGTTCCGTAGCCAATTTATCTCCTCCACCTCTTCCAAACACATACTCTTTTTCACCAGTCGCTTTACTTTCAAAATACGCCATATTTTCAACAACACCAAGAATACTATGTTCTGTACGTAAAGCCATGGCTCCAGCGCGCGCTGCTACAAATGCCGCTGTTGGATGCGGCGTTGTTACAATAATCTCTTTACAAGCCGGCAACATCGAATGTACATCTAAAGCAACATCACCCGTACCTGGTGGTAGGTCCAATACTAAGTAATCTAAATCACCCCACTCTACTTCTGTGAAAAAGTGATTTAACATTTTCCCAAGCATCGGTCCTCTCCAAATAACAGGTGCGTTATCTTCTACAAAGAATCCCATTGAGATTACTTTCACGCCTAGACGCTCCACTGGTATTATCTTATCACCTCTTACGATTGGACGTTTTTCTATACCCATCATATCCGGTACACTAAAACCGTAAATATCCGCGTCGATGATACCAACCTTTTTGCCTAAACGAGCTAAAGCAATTGCAAGGTTAACAGAAACAGTTGATTTCCCTACTCCACCTTTTCCACTTGCCACTGCTAAAAATGTTGTATTTGAGTTCGGTGATAATAAGGATTCACTTTTCTCTTCCTCTTGCGGTGGTGCAAACTGAGCTAATTCCTCTTCTGTAAATTCTGCAAAACGAAGTCCCACTGTTGTTGCTCCAAGTTCTTTTACTAACTTTACAATTCCAGACTGCAACTGCATTTGTTCCGCTGTACCCGTCTTTACAATTGCAATTTTAACACTTACATGTTCCTTCTCAGGCTTGACTGTCACCTCTTTAATTGCATTTGTTTCTTTTAACGTTTTATGTATAAACGGATCTACAATCCCTTCCAATGCTTCCACTACCTGCTCTTTTGTTACCATAATTAGCCCAGCCCCCTGTATGAAAAATAACGTATTGTTAATTAAATTTATCTCTCTTTATTTTTGAAATAAATGCGTTTACATTTCCAGTATAACATATTTTCGGAAAACTTCGTTAACGAGAGAAACTCGAAAAAATCCTCCTTATTCTGGAGGATTTCCTTTTTCCGTAAAATAACGTAATATACCACGATATATTGCAGCAGCTACTTTTTGTTGGTATTTCTCCGAATTTAACATATATCTTTCATTCACATTCGATAAAAAGCCAGCCTCAATTAAAGCACCTGGTGTTTTGGCATACTTCAATAAATACACGTGAGGAATTGTTTTAGCAGAACGATTCGTATTTTCTAAGCTTGTTCTCAATTCAGCTTGTATAAATTTCGCAGCCCGTTCATTTTCAATAGAAGAACGATAGTAGAACGTTTGTGCGCCCTTAGATCCACTACTAGTTAGGGCATTTAAATGAATACTCGCAAAAAAGTCTACATCAGGCTTATTAATGATCTCAACACGCTTTTTTAAATCCTCTGCTTTACGTCTACTATATGACTTTGTATCTTTATTAGCTAAATCATAATCTCCTTCACGCGTTAAAATAACTAAAGCACCTTGTTCTTGTAAATAATCTTGTACCTTTTTTGTAATCTCAAGTGTAATATCTTTTTCTACAATATCCTTTCCACCAACAGCCCCTCCGTCTGGCCCACCATGCCCAGCATCTAGTACAATCACTTTCCCTGATAAGGGTAAATTCCAAGCTCGCCACGATTTTGTAATTTGAAATTCTTGTTTAACTAAAAAAAACAAAACAACCGCAGCGAGCGCAAAAGAGATAATTCGAATTCTCTTCATACCTTTCCTCCTCCAGCTAGTCCCTCTAATTACTTATATGGGACAAGAGGAAAGTTTATGCTTGTCTTAGTGTAGCTTTAATCGATATCTTCTTTCGCCTTTTTCATAGCCTTCCTGCCACCACAAGCCGATAAACTGCTGGCAAGATTCAAAAAGCAATTCCTCGTCTTGCAACTTAATTTCACGTATAGTCATACTCGTTAAAAATTGAAATAACGTTTCAGTTAATTGTTGTTCTTCTTCTAAAGCCCTATATTTCACATCAAAGAATGATTCGCCATGATAACCAAATTTACTGTATCTCGCTCCTAATAAATAAGATTCTATCCCTAGTTCAATGCAATAATCTTCATACTGACGATGAAGTTCTTGCATTTGAAAGGCATCACGAATATTTAAACGCAATGTTTTTAATGATAATTCTCGCAGCATCTTCCGCTCGTATTTTAACTGCTTTTCTTTTTGTTTTTCTTGTAAGCTGACAATGACATTCATAGTACTTATAAACCTCCCTAATACGTATTAGTCTAAACTTCTAAAGAAGAAGCATACGTAGGACGGTAGCACTAAAATATTCCAAGCTAAAAAAATTACAAAAGAAGAATTAAACATAAAAAACCCCAACCAAAATGGTTGGGGTTTGTAGTTCGCAAAAATTAACGTTTTGAGAACTGAGGTGCACGACGTGCGCCTTTAAGACCGTATTTTTTACGCTCTTTCATACGTGCGTCACGAGTTAATAGACCCGCACGTTTTAATGTTAGACGGTATTCTGGATCAGCTTTTAATAAAGCGCGAGAAATACCGTGACGAATAGCACCAGCTTGACCAGTGTATCCACCACCATTTACGTTTACAAGTACATTGTAGTTACCTAAAGTTTCTGTTGCAACTAGAGGTTGTTTCACTACTTCACGTAATGCAGCAAATGGGATATAGTTTTCAAAATCACGACCGTTAATAATAACGCGTCCTTCGCCTGGAACTAGGCGTACGCGCGCTACTGAACTCTTACGACGTCCAGTGCCATAGTATTGAACCTGTGCCAAAGTAAGCCCTCCTTTAATTAATTATCCGCGAAGTTCGTAAACTTCTGGTTGTTGTGCTTGGTGTGGATGCTCTGCTCCAGCATACACGTTTAATTTCTTAGACACTTGACGTCCTAAACGTCCTTTTGGAAGCATGCCTTTAATTGCAAGCTCTAACATTTGTACAGGGTAGTTTGTACGCATTTCTAGAGCTGTTCTTTGCTTAAGTCCACCTGGGTGGTTAGTGTGACGGTAGTAAATTTTATCGTTTAATTTATTACCTGTTAAATGAATTTTCTCAGCGTTAATAATAATTACATGATCACCCGTGTCAACGTGTGGTGTAAATGTTGGTTTGTGTTTACCACGTAAAATGGATGCTACTTCAGTAGATAGGCGACCTAAAGTTTGACCTTCAGCATCAACCACATACCATTTACGCTCAACTTCGTTAGCTTTTGCCATAAAAGTCGTACGCATGTGTTTCCCTCCTCGTTATCTTTTCCATAGAAAAAATCTATTGTTTATCTTAAACACGATTTCCTTCCGGGGCTAATCGTGGTTTTAGAAACAATACCATATGTTATGATATACTTTTGAGTTTCTAATGTCAAGCAAATGTTACACCAGGATTAGTTGTTATAGTTTACCTGCCATAAGTAAAGTCCATGACCTGGAGCCATCTTTCCAGCAAACTGGCGATTTTGCTTCGCTAAAATCTCTGGAATACTATCCGGATCAAGCTTTCCTTGACCTACGCTAAGTAACGTACCAACAATAATTCTGACCATATTATATAAAAATCCATTACCTACAAAGCGAAAAATTAATTCATCGTCTTGCTCAATTAATTCGATTTCATAAATTGTTCGTACTTTATCTTTTTTGTCAGTTTTTGCCGAACAAAAAGAAGTAAAGTCATGCGTTCCAATAAAATAAGGAATCGCTTTTCTTATAGAGTTTATTTCGAGTGGATATGGATATTGATATACGTAATTTCTACGGAATACATCCGCAGTCTTTGATAATAATACACGATAGCGATATTCTTTTTTCTCGACACCGTAACGTGCATGAAATTCTTCTGTTTTCTTCTCTACCTGCCTGATAATAATATCATCCGGCAACATTGTATTTAAAGCATTACTCCATTGCCACTCTTCAAGAGACAAAGGTGTATCAAAGTGTATCACTTGTCCTTTGGCGTGAACAGTAGAATCCGTTCTGCCTGATGCCTGCACACGAACAAGTTCTCCTTTATGCAACTTCTGCAATGCTTTCTCTATTTCTTGTTGAACAGTCCGATGCTGTGGTTGAATTTGGTAACCACAAAAATGAATGCCATCATATGCAACTGTACATTTTATTCTTTCCATTTCTCTATTCTCCATTACGACCGCACCCATGCCAAAATACAAGCTAAACAAAGTAAGCTTACAATTGTTACTGTATCACTTATTTTCCAGCGTAGTTGCCTAAATTTAGTACGTCCTTCGCCACTTTTATATCCACGAGATTCCATCGCAATCGCTAAGTCCTCTGCACGCTTAAAAGCACTGATAAATAATGGAACGAGTAGTGAGATAATAGCTTTCATCCTATCTTTTATAGGTCCCCCGGCGAAATCAATGCCCCGTGACGCTTGTGCTTTCATAATTTTACTCGTTTCATCCATTAATGTCGGGATAAAACGTAGTGAAATTGACATCATTAATGCGATTTCATGAACAGGAACTTTTATACGCTTGAACGGCTTTAATAACGTCTCCAACCCATCTGTAATTTCAATAGGTGTCGTCGTTAACGTTAATAATGTCGTCATTAAAATAATAACGAAGAATCGTATAGAAATGTATATCCCTTGCTCTAATCCTTTTTCATGTATCGAAAACCAACCAAGCTGGAATAGTACTTCCCCTTCTTTATTTGTAAAAATATGCAGGAAAAATGTAAAAAGAAAAATCCACAGAATTGGTTTTAAGCCCGAAAGTACATAACGAATCGGCACTTTTGCAAAAAATAAAGCAATGAGTGCATATAAAAATAAAAATCCATATGAAATCGCATTATTTGCTAAGAAAACAACAAATACATATAAAAAGACAATCAACAGCTTCGTACGAGGATCAAGTTGATGAATGAGTGACTGACCTGGAATATATCTCCCAATAATCAACTGCTGCATGATTCATGACCACCTTTTCGTAACACCTGTACAACTTCATGAGTAAGATCCTCTAAAGATAAGGTAGCCTTCGAAATTGAAATACCAAACTTCTCTTCAATTGCACGTTTATACTTTAAAGACATTGGAAGATCCACACCGATTTGTTCTAATTCATCAGCATATGAAAATACTTCCTCTGCTCTTCCTTGCAAAAAGACCGTTCCTTTATGCATGACCACTATTTGATCTGCATACTTAGCGGCATCCTCCATATTATGGGTAACAAGAATGACTGTAAGCCCCTGTTCCTTATGCAAATTGTAAAACATCTCCATGAGCTCGTGCTGTCCTTTTGGATCAAGCCCTGCTGTAGGTTCATCTAATACAAGCACTTCGGGTTCCATCGCAAGTACGCCTGCTATTGCAACACGCCTCATTTGCCCACCGCTTAATTCAAACGGAGAACGTGCTAATAACTCTATGTCCAATCCAACAAGCTGGATTGCATCTTTCGCCTTTTGTTTTGCCTCTTCTTCAGATACACCAAAATTAGTCGGTCCAAAACAAATGTCCTTTTCAACTGTTTCTTCAAATAGTTGATGTTCTGGAAACTGAAAGACAACCCCTACTTTTTTTCGTAGCGGCTTAAGCTTTTTCTCTTTCTTCCCTGCTGAAATTAAATGTTCACCAATTTGAACCGTACCATTTGTCGGCTGCAATAAACCATTTAAATGTTGAATCATCGTCGACTTACCTGAACCAGTATGACCGATAATGGCATAATAGCCCCCACTTGGAAACGACGCGTCTACATCATAAAGTGCGCGTCTTTCAAATGGAGTTTTATATTGATAACGATGTTCTACTTTTTGGAATGTAATCTCCAAAGTTCGTTCACCAAGCTTTCCATTGTAAGATGCGTATTTTGCAAGTGAATTTCATTTCTTTTTAATAATTCTGCTATTTTCACCGAAAAAGGTACATCTAATCCAATCTCTTGGAGCATATGAGAGGATTTGAAAATTTGCTCTGGAGTACCTTCCTCTAGTATTTCTCCCTTGTTCAAAATAATAATACGGTCTGACTGTGCCGCTTCTTCTAAATCGTGCGTAATCGATAATACCGTAATACCCTTTTGATCAACAAGTTGTCTGACCGTTTCTACTACTTCACGTCTCCCCTGAGGGTCTAACATTGAAGTTGCTTCATCTAGTATTAAAATAGATGGTTGAAGTGCTAGAACACCTGCTATTGCGACTCGCTGCTTTTGTCCACCAGATAACGAATGGGGTTCTTCATTTAAAAAATCTTCCATACGGACAAGTTGCAGAGCTTGTTCTAGTCTTTCTATCATCTGCTCCCTTGGCATTCCGATGTTCTCTAGGCCGAATACAACGTCATCTTGTACTGTCGTTCCAACAAATTGATTATCTGGATTTTGAAATACCATGCCAATTTGCTTTCGAACATCCCATACTGTTTCCTCTGATAAAATCATTGTATCATTTAAAGTAATTTTCCCTGATTCCGGTAAAAATAAGCCATTCAATAATTTTGCAAGTGTAGACTTCCCTGAACCATTTTGTCCAATAACAGATACCCATTCTCCTTCATATAAGGAAAACGAAACATCTTTTAATGCATAAGAGGCTGCCCCAGGATATTGAAATGATATATTTTCTGTCCGAAGTTTCTCTTTTTTCAATACAAGGCACCCTTTCTTTCGTCAAGTTAGCCTATTTTTATACTTAAAAAAAAAGGGCCATGACCAGTTACTTGAAAAGAACTGTCCTGCCCTTTTAATCATCATTATACTAACTCGATAATTACCATTGGTGCTGCGTCTCCGCGACGTGGACCAATTTTTGCAATACGAGTGTATCCGCCTTGGCGCTCAGCATAGCGTGGAGCTACATCAGCGAATAATTTTTGAAGTGCATCTTGACCAGTCTCAGCGTTAGCAACCTCATTACGGATGAAAGCTGCTGCTTGACGACGAGCATGAAGATCTCCGCGTTTACCTAAAGTGATCATTTTTTCCACTACAGAACGAAGTTCTTTTGCACGAGTTTCTGTCGTTTGGATGCGCTCGTTGATAATTAAATCAGTAGCTAAATCACGTAACATAGCTTTACGTTGCGCACTTGTACGGCCTAATTTTCTGTATGCCATTCGTAGTTCCCTCCTTTGTTGATGGGTTTAAATCCTCAGTCGTCTTTACGTAAACCTAAACCTAATTCCTCAAGTTTATGTTTAACTTCTTCTAAGGATTTACGTCCTAAGTTACGAACTTTCATCATATCTTCTTCTGTTTTGTTCGCAAGCTCTTGTACAGTATTAATTCCTGCACGTTTTAGGCAATTATAAGAACGAACAGAAAGATCTAGTTCTTCGATAGTCATCTCAAGAACTTTTTCTTTTTGATCTTCTTCCTTCTCGACCATAATCTCAGCATTTTGTGCTTCGTCAGTTAAACCAACAAAGATATTTAAATGCTCAGTTAAGATTTTGGCACCTAAAGAGATAGCTTCTTTTGGCCCGATGCTTCCATCCGTCCATACATCAAGCGTAAGCTTATCATAATTAGCCACTTGTCCGACACGTGTCTTTTCCACTTGGTAAGTCACACGTGATACTGGAGTATAAATAGAATCAATAGGAATTACTCCTATTGGTTGATCTTCGCTTTTATTTGCATCAGCTGGCGTATACCCACGGCCACGCTTTGCAGTTAAACGCATGCGGAAATGCGCATTTTTTGCTAACGTCGCAATGTGTAAATCTGGATTTAAGATTTCAACATCACTATCGTGAGTAATATCAGCAGCTGTGACAATACCTTCGCCCTGTACATCGATTTCCAACGTCTTCTCTTCTTCAGAGTAGATTTTAAGAGCTAACTTTTTCAAGTTTAAGATCATCGTCGTAACGTCTTCTACTACGCCCTCAACTGTTGAAAATTCGTGTAAAACGCCATCGATTTGGATAGCAGTTACAGCGGCACCAGGGAGTGAGGATAAAAGAATACGACGTAAGGAGTTACCCAAAGTAGTACCATATCCACGCTCAAGCGGTTCAATCACGAATTTGCCATACTTAGCATCTTCGTTAAGTTCAACCGTTTCGATTTTCGGTTTTTCGATTTCAATCATTAACTAAACCCTCCTTCAAAACGTCGAAACCCCGGTTAAACAAAGGAAGAACCTCTGTTTAACCGAAAGTCCCCCTTAGGCAGTTCCCGATTGTGCACAACAAGCGATGTTTCTGTACGAAATTTCTCGATAATGCATCATATCCATTATAGACAAAAGGGAAAATTCTATACAGAAAAATTACACACGACGACGTTTTGGTGGACGACATCCATTATGAGGAACTGGAGTAACATCTCTAATTGCTGTTACTTCTAGACCTGCCGCTTGAAGAGCACGAATTGCAGCTTCACGACCAGCACCAGGACCTTTAACAGTAACCTCTAAAGTTTTTAAACCATGCTCCATTGCAACTTTAGAAGCAGCTTCAGCAGCCATTTGCGCAGCGAATGGAGTAGATTTACGAGATCCACGGAAACCAAGTGCACCAGCACTAGACCAAGAAAGTGCGTTACCATGAGTATCTGTAAGTGTTACGATTGTGTTGTTGAAAGTAGAACGAATATGAGCTATACCAGCTTCAATATTCTTTTTCACACGTTTTTTACGAGTGTTTGTTTTACGTGCCATTGTTAGTTCAACCTCCTTTACTTATTATTTCTTTTTATTTGCTACTGTACGACGTGGACCTTTACGTGTACGAGCATTGTTTTTAGAGTTTTGACCACGAACTGGTAAACCACGACGGTGACGAAGACCACGGTAAGAACCGATCTCCATTAGACGTTTAATGTTAAGAGATACTTCACGACGAAGGTCTCCCTCAACTTTAATACGATCGATGATATCACGGATACGTCCTAATTCATCTTCCGATAAATCACGAACTCGTGTTTCCGAAGAAATACCAGCTTCTGTAAGAATTTTTTCAGCAGTTGTGCGACCAATGCCGAATACGTAAGTTAAAGAAATAACAACGCGCTTGTCACGAGGAATATCTACACCTGCGATACGTGCCATTTTGAATGCACCTCCTTCTGATTAACCTTGTTTTTGTTTATGTTTAGGGTTTTCACAAATAACCATTACTTTTCCACGTCTACGAATAACTTTACATTTTTCGCAGATTGGTTTAACTGACGGTCTTACTTTCATGTCTCGAACCTCCTTAAAGATTACGGAGTGCTATATTATTTAAAACGGTACGTAATACGACCACGATTTAAATCGTACGGAGATAATTCTACCGTAACTTTGTCTCCTGGTAAAATACGAATGAAGTTCATACGGATTTTACCAGAAACGTGAGCCAATACGACATGCCCATTCTCTAATTCTACTTTGAACATAGCATTTGGCAACGTTTCAAGAACGGTACCTTCGACTTCAATTACATCATCTTTAGCCATTCAATAGTTCTCCCTTCTTCAAATCAGTAACATTTTACACTGCTCTGAAATCCCGGAGAGCCAGCTACTTATAAAGTGGTAAGGATTTCGTATCCTGCTTCTGTAAGAGCAATCGTGTGCTCAAAATGGGCACACCATTTACCATCTACCGTTACCACTGTCCAGTCATCAGATAGTGTTTTTACATATCGTCTTCCTTGATTCACCATCGGCTCAACACAGATGACCATTCCCGGCTTTAATCTAGGGCCTCTATTTGGTGGACCATAGTGCGGGATTTGAGGGTCCTCATGTAAGTCTTGCCCGATTCCGTGACCAACATACTCCCTAACGATCGAGAACCCATTCTCTTCAGCATGTGTTTGAACCGCATGCGAGATATTTGATAATCTTTCGCCTGGTTTTACTTGTTCTAGACCAAGATACAACGATTTTTCTGTGACATCAAGTAGCTTTTGAACAGATTCAGAAATGTTTCCAACTGGATACGTCCATGCAGAATCACCATGGTACCCATTGTATTTCGCACCAATATCGATACTGATGATATCGCCCTCTTCGAGCTTACGCTTCCCTGGAATCCCGTGTACAAGCTCTTCATTTACAGAAGCACAAATGCTCCCCGGAAATCCGTTGTATCCTTTAAAAGATGGCGTAGCACCATATTTTCGAATCGTCTTTTCCGCTATTTGATCGAGCTCTTTCGTTGTAATTCCTGGAGTAATATGTTGTTTCAACTCTTGATGAGTTAAAGCAACGATCCTGCCAGCTTCTCGCATGATTTCTATCTCGCGAGGAGTTTTGCAGATGATCATTACGCTAAGTCTCCGATGAGAACATCGATATCAGCAAATACTTTATTGATATCTTGCTCACCATTAATGCTTTGTAAGTAGCCAAGCTCCTCGTAGAAATCAAGCAAAGGTTTTGTTTGCTTAATATTTACATCTAAACGATTTGCTACAGTTTCTTCATTGTCATCAGAGCGTTGATATAATTCGCCACCACATTTATCGCACACATCAGCTTTTGCTGGCGGATTGAATTCTAAGTGGTAAGTCGCACCGCATTCTTTACAAATGCGACGGCCTGTAAGGCGTTTTAATAACAACCCTGAATCCACATTAATGTTTAAAACATAGTCGATTTTTTTGCCAAGATCTTTCATAATCTCTTCAAGAGCTGATGCTTGTGCAACAGTTCGTGGGAAACCATCTAATAAGAAGCCTTTAATACAGTCTTCTTGGCTTAAACGTTCACGAACAATTCCAATTGTAACTTCATCTGGAACAAGCGCACCTTTATCAATAAAAGATTTTGCTTGTAAACCAAGTTCAGTTTCAGCCTTCATAGCTGCACGGAACATATCTCCTGTTGAGATGTGAGGGATGTTATACTTGGCAATAATCTGTTCGGCTTGTGTACCTTTACCAGCACCAGGAAGCCCCATTAAAATCAAGTTCATCCTTGTTCCCCCTCAGTACATGAGCATGTAGGGAAGACAGTTCTTCCCACTTACTCACTGCTTGATAAACCCTTTGTAATGGCGTTTTACCAATTGGCTTTCTAGCTGCTTCATTGTTTCTAAAGCAACGCCGACAACGATTAACATACTCGTTCCACCAATCTGTGCAGATGGAGGAAGATTTCCCAATTTCGTAAAGATAACTGGTAAGATTGCAATCGCTGCTAGGAAAATTGATCCCACAAAGGTCAAACGATACAAGATTTTTGTTAGATATTGTTCTGTATTCTTACCCGGACGAATACCTGGAACATATCCACCTTGCTTGTTTAGATTCTCTGACATTTGCTCTGGATTAACCTGAACAAATGCATAGAAATATGTGAAGGCTACAATGAGCGCAACATATATGATCATTCCCACTGGGTGAGAATAGTTAAAGTTTGCAATAATCCACTGCGACACATCATGTTTCGGGAAGAACTGTGCAATAGTTGGAGGCGTAATTAAGAATGAAACAGCAAAAATGACTGGAATAACACCCGCACTATTTACCTTAAGTGGTAAATGAGTGTTTTGTGCTCCAGCATGATTCCCATTCCCTCCTGTTACACGCTTCGCGTATTGAATTGGGATCTTTCTAACAGCCTGTTGAATGAAAATAACACCAACAATAACCGCTAGCACAGCTAGTAAAATCAATGCAACTTTAACGATACTCATGAACAATTGATCTCCGATATTTTGAAACTGTTGTTGATACACTTGAGATATAACACTTGGGATCGCTGCGGCAATACCACCAAAGATAAGAATGGAAATACCATTACCTACACCTTTAGATGTAATCTGTTCACCTAACCACATTAAAAATGCAGTACCAGCAGTCAGTACCGTAGCAATGTATAAATAAGTGCTCCAACCTGGATTCAAAATTAATTGCCCACCTACCATACCGTTAAAACCGATTGACATACCAAACCCCTGAATAAACGCAAGAACAATTGTAAAGTAACGCGTGAATTGCGTTAGTTTACGACGGCCCATTTCGCCTTGCTTCGACCATTCCGAAAATTTAGGAACAACATCCATCTGCAATAATTGCACGATGATGGATGCTGTAATATACGGCATGATTCCCATCGCGAAGATGGAGAAGTTCTTCAAGGCGCCACCGCCAAATGTATTTAGGATACCTAAGGCATTTAATTGATCTTGTGCTTTCAGTACGTCTCCATTTGTAAATGGCACTGGGATAAACGTGCCAATCCTGAATACGACTAACATCGCTAAAGTGAATAATATTTTACGTCTTATCTCAGCAACGCGCATAAAGTTGGAGATTGTACGAAACATTAGATCACCTCAACTGATCCGCCAGCTGCTTCAATTGCTTCTTTAGCACTTGAAGAGAACTTGTGCGCTTTAACAGTTAATTTTTTCTCTACTGCTCCGCTTGCAAGAATTTTAACACCGTCGTTTAACTTGCTGATAACGCCAGTTTCCAGCAATAATTCAGGTGTTACTTCTGTACCATCTTCAAAACGATTTAACGTTGATAAGTTTACAATAGTAAACTCTTTACGGTTAATGTTTGTGAAGCCGCGTTTTGGTAAACGACGGAATAGTGGAGTTTGACCACCTTCGAAGCCAAGACGAACACCGCCGCCAGAACGTGCGTTTTGTCCTTTATGACCTCTACCAGCAGTTTTACCGTTACCAGAACCGATACCACGACCGACACGGTTACGTACTTTACGAGAACCTTCTGCAGGTTTTAATTCATGAAGTTTCATTCCCAGGCACCTCCTTATATTAATGAGTTATCCTTAAGCTTCTTTTACAGAGATAAGGTGAGAAACTTTGTTGATCATACCAAGAATAGCAGGAGTTTCTTCCTTAACTACAGTTGAATTCAACTTTTTAAGACCTAAAGCTTCTACCGTCGCACGTTGATCTTGTGGACGACCAATTACACTACGAGTGAGGGTAATTTCTAACTTTTTCGCCATTTGTTTTCCCTCCTTAACCTAGTAGCTCTTCTACAGATTTACCGCGTAATTTTGCAACATCTTCAGCGCGCTTAAGTTCGCTTAATCCGTTCACAGTAGCGCGAATCATGTTGATTGGTGTGTTAGAACCAAGAGATTTCGAAAGAATATCTTGTACACCAGCTAATTCTAGTACCGCACGAACAGGTCCACCAGCAATAACACCAGTACCCTCAGCAGCAGGTTTTAAGAATACTTCACCAGCTCCAAAATGACCGTTGATTGTGTGAGGAATTGTTGTACCAACTAATGGTACAGCGATTAGGTTTTTCTTAGCGTCTTCGATAGCTTTACGGATTGCGTCTGGTACCTCTTGTGCTTTACCAGTACCGAATCCAACATGACCGTTTTTATCGCCAACTACAACTAGTGCAGCAAAGCGGAAACGACGACCACCCTTAACAACTTTCGCGACACGATTTATCGTAACTACACGTTCTTCAAGTTCTAATTTACTTGGGTCAATGCGTTGCATCAATTTTCCCTCCTTTGACCATTAAAATTGTAATCCAGCCTCACGAGCAGCTTCAGCTAGAGCTTTAACACGGCCATGGTATAAGTAACCACCGCGATCAAATACTACTTCTTTAACGCCTTTCTCTACAGCACGCTTAGCAACTGATTCTCCAACTTTCGTAGCAGCTTCAGTATTGCTAGTACCGTTAAGAGCAAGGTCTTTATCAAGAGTAGATGCACTTACTAATGTTACACCATTTACATCATCAATAACTTGAGCGTAAATATGTTGGTTAGAACGGTACACGTTTAAACGTGGACGTTCTGCAGTACCAGTAAGTTTAGCACGTACACGTGCATGTCTTTTCTTACGAGTCGCATTTTTAGCAGCTTTAGTGATCATTCTTGTCACTCCTTTCTTTCACCTAACGGGTTTACTTAGCAGTTTTACCTTCTTTACGACGAACAACTTCGCCTTCGTAACGAATACCTTTACCTTTATATGGTTCAGGAGCACGTACAGCGCGGATGTTAGCAGCAAATTCGCCAACACGTTGCTTGTCGATACCTTTAATTACGATTTTAGTTGGTACAGGTACTTCAACTTCAAGTCCTGCTTCTGGAGTCATTTCTACTGGATGAGAATAACCTACGCTTAAAACAAGTTTATCTCCTTGTTTTTGAGCACGGTAACCAACACCGACTAATTCAAGTCCGCGTACGAAACCTGTAGTTACACCTTCAACCATGTTTCCGATTAAAGCACGAGTTGTACCGTGTAATGCACGGTGTTCCTTCTGTTCAGATGGACGCTCAACTGTTAGTGTATTTTCTTCAATTTTGATAGACATATCAGTTTTGAAAGTACGAGTTAATTCACCTTTAGGGCCTTTTACTGTTACAGTATTGTCTTCTGCAACTGTAATAGTAACACCTGCAGGGATTTCAAGAATCTTTTTACCAATACGAGACATGTGGTCACACCTCCGTTCGTTTTAAATATATATTACCAAACGTATGCTACTACTTCTCCACCAGTTTGTAATTGACGAGCGTCTTTGTCTGTCATTACTCCCTTAGATGTAGAAACAAGAGCGATACCTAATCCGTTAAGTACACGTGGTACTTCATCAGCTTTTGCGTAAACGCGTAAGCCAGGTTTACTGATACGTTTTAATCCAGTGATTACACGTTCATTGTTTGCACCATATTTCAGGAAAATACGAAGGATACCTTGTTTGTTATCCCCAATGTATTCTACATCACGAATGAAACCTTCACGTTTTAAAAGTTCAGCGATCTCTTTTTTGATTTTAGAAGCAGGAACCTCTAATTTCTCATGACGTACCATGTTCGCATTACGGATGCGAGTAAGCATGTCTGCAATTGGATCTGTCATCACCATGTGTTTTACCTCCTTCCCATTTGTGGGTTTTACCAACTAGCTTTTTTAACACCAGGAATTTGACCTTTATATGCAAGTTCACGGAAACAAATACGGCAAAGCTTAAATTTGCGGTATACAGAATGCGGACGACCGCAGCGTTCGCAACGTGTATACTCTTGTACTTTAAACTTAGGAGTACGCTTTTGTTTCGCGATCATAGATTTTTTAGCCACGTTTTCGCCTCCTCTACTTAGCGTTGGCTTCCATTATTTTTGGAATGGCATACCGAATTGTGTTAAAAGTTCACGAGCTTCTTCATCAGTTTTCGCTGTAGTAACGATTACGATGTCCATACCGCGGACTTTACTTACTTTATCATAATCAATCTCAGGGAAAATTAGTTGCTCTTTAACACCTAATGTGTAGTTCCCACGACCATCGAATGATTTCTTAGAAACACCACGGAAATCACGTACACGTGGTAAAGAAACTGATACTAATTTGTCGAAGAACTCATACATTTGTTGTCCGCGTAAAGTTACTTTCGCACCGATTGGCATACCTTCACGAAGACGGAAACCAGCGATTGATTTTTTAGCGCGAGTTACAACAGGTTTTTGACCTGCGATTTGCGTTAATTCTTCTACTGCATTGTCTAAAGCTTTTGAGTTAGATACCGCGTCACCAACACCAGTGTTGATTACGATCTTTTCGATTTTCGGTACTTCCATCACAGATTTATAGTTAAACTTGCTCATTAGAGCAGGAGTAATTTCCTTTTGGAACTTCTCTTTAAGGCGATTCAATGAAGTGACCTCCTTTCTTAAGAAAATTATTTATCTAATAATTCACCAGATTTTTTTGCAATACGAACTTTTTTACCATCTTCTACTTTGAAGCCTACGCGAGTAGGTTCGCCTGTTTTCGGATCTAATACCATAACATTAGAAACGTGAATAGGTGCTTCTTTCGTAATAATTCCACCTTGTGGATTTAATTGAGATGGCTTAGAGTGTTTTTTAACGATGTTAACACCCTCAACGATAACACGGTTTTGCTTTGGGAAAGCCACAAGGATAACGCCTTGTTTTCCTTTGTCTTTACCAGTGATTACCTGAACTTTATCACCTTTTTTTACATGCATCTTAATTCTGCACCTCCTTAGCAAGGCAATACCTTAAATTATAGAACTTCTGGAGCTAAAGAAACGATCTTCATGAAGTTGCTATCACGTAATTCACGAGCTACTGGTCCGAAGATACGAGTACCACGTGGGCTCTTATCGTCTTTGATGATAACCGCTGCGTTTTCATCAAATTTAATATAAGAACCGTCCGGACGACGAGCTCCGCTCTTCGTACGTACCACTACTGCCTTAACAACGTCACCTTTTTTAACAACGCCACCTGGTGTTGCTTGTTTTACCGTAGCAACGATAATATCACCAATATTAGCATATTTACGACCAGAGCCGCCTAATACTTTAATTGTTAAAAGTTCACGTGCACCAGAGTTGTCAGCAACTTTCAAACGAGATTCTTGTTGGATCATGTTATGAAACCTCCCTTCGGACTAAAAATTCCGATTCGTCTATTTAGATAACAACCGCTTCTTCAACGATTTCAACTAAACGGAAACGCTTAGTAGCAGAAAGCGGGCGAGTTTCCATGATTTTAACGATATCGCCAAGTTTTGCTTGGTTTTGCTCATCATGGGCTTTGTACTTTTTAGAATACTTAACACGTTTTCCGTACAAGGAATGAGTTTTGTAAGTTTCAACTAAAACTGTAATCGTTTTGTCCATTTTATCAGACACAACACGACCAGTATAAACTTTGCGTTGGTTACGTTCGCTCACTATGCAAACCTCCCCTCAATTTATCGATTAATTCCGATCTCTCTTTCACAAACTACAGTTTTCATACGAGCAATCGCTTTACGCACTTCACGGATGCGAGTTGGATTCTCTAATTGTCCTGTAGCAAGTTGGAAGCGAAGATTGAACAATTCTTCCTTTAAAGCTTTAACTTTTGTTTCGATTTCGGCAGTGGTTAATTCACGAATATCATTAGTTTTCATTAGATTCACCACCATTTTCTTCACGTTTTACGAACTTACATTTCACAGGTAGTTTGTGAGCTGCAAGACGTAATGCTTCGCGTGCTACCTCTTCAGATACACCCGCGATTTCAAACATAATTTTCCCAGGTTTTACTACTGCTACCCAGCCTTCTGGTGCCCCTTTACCGGAACCCATACGTACTTCTAGAGGTTTTGCAGTGTAAGGTTTAGAAGGGAAAATTTTAATCCATACTTTACCGCCACGTTTCATGTAACGAGTCATTGCACGACGAGCAGCTTCGATTTGACGGTTTGTAATCCATGAAGCAGCTTGTGCTTGTAAACCGAATTCACCGAAAGCAATTTCAGTTCCACCTTTTGCACGACCACGCATTTTACCACGATGCTCTCTACGATATTTTACGCGTTTTGGCATTAACATATTATTTTCCTCCTTCCTCAGAAGCTTTCTTTTTTGTAGGAAGGACTTCTCCACGGTAGATCCATACTTTTACGCCTAATTTACCGTATGTTGTATCAGCTTCAACTGCTGCATAGTCAATATCAGCGCGAAGTGTATGAAGTGGAACAGTTCCTTCACTGTAAGATTCTGCACGAGCGATATCAGCCCCGCCAAGACGACCAGAAACCTGTGTTTTAATACCTTTTGCTCCTGCACGCATAGCACGTTGAATAACTTGCTTTTGTGCACGACGGAATGATACACGGTTTTCTAATTGACGAGCGATGTTTTCGCCCACTAATTTAGCGTTAAGATCAGCTCTCTTAACTTCTAAAATGTTAATGTGTACACGCTTGCCTGTTAATTGGTTAAGAGCTTTACGAAGTGCTTCAACTTCAGTACCACCTTTACCAATTACCATACCAGGTTTTGCAGTGTGAATTGTAACATTTACACGATTTGCTGCACGTTCGATTTCTACTTTAGCAACAGCAGAATCTTTTAAGCGTACAGTAATGTACTCACGGATTTTGATGTCTTCATGTAATAACGTAGCATAATCTTTCTCAGCGAACCAACGAGATTCCCAGTCGCGGATAATACCGACACGAAGACCAATTGGATTAACCTTCTGACCCATCGATTATCCCTCCTTCTTTTCTGATACCACAACTGTGATGTGGCTTGTGCGTTTGTTAATTTGGCTTGCACGACCCATTGCACGTGGACGGAAACGTTTCAACGTTGGACCTTCGTCAACGAAGACTTTTTCAACAACTAGGTTGTTAATATCCATCTCATAATTGTGCTCTGCATTTGCGATTGCAGATTTTAAAACTTTTTCTACAACTGGAGAAGCAGTTTTTGGTGTGTGGTTAAGGATAGCAATCGCTTCACCCACTTGCTTACCTCGGATTAAGTCTACTACTAAACGAACCTTACGAGGAGCAATACGAACTGTTCTCACTACTGCTTTAGCTTGCATTGAAGTGCCTCCTCTCATTATCTTCTAGTTTTCTTATCGTCAGCAAGGTGACCTTTATACGTACGAGTTGGTGCGAATTCACCTAACTTATGGCCAACCATATCCTCAGTGATGTACACAGGTACGTGTTTACGACCATCATATACAGCAATTGTATGTCCGATGAACTGAGGGAAGATTGTTGAACGGCGAGACCAAGTTTTAACAACTTGTTTTTGCTCAGATGCAACTAATTTTTCCATTTTGTTCATTAAGTGATCATCGACAAATGGTCCTTTTTTTAAGCTACGAGCCATTTTGGTGCCTCCCTTCGTGATTGGCGTACGGTTCTTGAAATGAACCGTACTACAATCCCATTATTTTTTACGACGACGAACGATAAATTTATCAGACGCTTTGTTTTTCTTACGAGTCTTGAATCCAAGAGTTGGTTTACCCCATGGAGACATTGGAGACTTACGTCCGATTGGAGAGCGTCCTTCACCACCACCGTGTGGGTGATCAACCGGGTTCATTACAGAACCACGAACTGTTGGGCGCTTACCTAACCAGCGAGAGCGACCTGCTTTACCGATTTTGATAAGTTCGTGTTGTTCGTTACCAACTTGACCGATTGAAGCGCGACAAGCAGATAATACTAAACGTACTTCACCAGAAGTTAAACGTACAAGTACGTATTTTCCTTCTTTACCAAGTACTTGAGCAGATGTACCAGCAGAACGGACTAATTGTCCTCCACGACCAGGCTTAAGCTCGATATTATGAACAACAGTACCTACTGGAATGTTGATTAATGGTAATGCGTTACCGATTTTAATGTCAGCTTCAGGGCCAGACATAACTTCCATACCTACTTCTAAAGTTTTAGGAGCAAGAATGTAACGTTTTTCACCGTCAACGTAGTTAATTAATGCGATATTCGCAGAGCGGTTTGGATCGTATTCGATCGTAGCAACGCGTCCTGGAATTCCATCTTTGTTACGCTTAAAGTCGATGATACGGTATTGACGCTTATGTCCGCCACCTTGATGACGTACAGTAATTTTACCTTGGTTATTACGACCAGCCTTTTTGCTTAAAGGAGCAAGTAAAGACTTTTCTGGTCTGTCGGTCGTGATTTCAGCGAAATCATTCGTAGTCATGTTACGACGACCGTTAGTAGTTGGATTATACTTTTTAATTCCCATCTCAATTTCCCTCCTTCTTTAGTAAGAATTAAACGCCTTGGAAGATTTCGATTTCTTTGCTGTCAGCAGTTAGCTTAACGATTGCTTTACGACGACGGCTAGTAAAACCAGCGTGACGACCAACACGTTTTGCTTTCGGCTTGTAGTTCATGATATTTACTTTGTCTACATTAACACCAAAGATCGCTTCTATAGCGTCTTTAACCTCTGTTTTATTAGATTTAACGTCCACGTCGAACGTGTATTTTTTTTCAGCCATCATTTCCATAGAACGTTCAGTGATAACTGGGCGCTTAATGATATCACGAGGATCTCTCATTATGCAAGCACCTCCTCTACTTTTTCCACTGCCGCTTTTGTCATGATTAGCTTATCATGATGAAGCACATCTAGCACGTTTACGCCATCAGCAGTGATTACTGTTACTCCAGGGATATTGCGAGCAGATAACTCTACAGATTCGTTTGCATCAGCAGTTACGATAAGAGCTTTCTTCTCAACAGTTAATCCTTTAAGTACTGCTACCATGTCTTTTGTTTTTGGTGCATTTAACACTAGGTCCTCAAGAACTACAATGTTGTTCTCAACTACTTTAGTAGCTAATGCAGATTTGATTGCTAAACGACGAACTTTCTTAGGAAGTTTGTACGCATAGCTTCTTGGTGTAGGTCCGAATACCGTACCACCACCACGCCATTGAGGAGAGCGGATAGAACCTTGACGAGCACGTCCAGTTCCTTTTTGACGCCATGGTTTACGACCACCACCACGAACTTCAGAGCGAGTTTTTACTTTGTGTGTACCTTGACGTAAAGATGCACGTTGCATCATTACAGCTTCAAATAGTACAGCTTCATTTGGTTCGATACCGAAAATAGCTTCAGCTAATTCGATTTCACCAACCTGTGAACCAGTTTGGTTATATACAGTAACTTTTGGCATTGGAATTCCTCCTTCCTATTGTGAATTATTTGCTAACCTTCACAGCGCCTTGAACAACTACAAGAGATTTCTTAGCACCTGGAACGTTACCTTTTACTAGTAATAAGTTGCGCTCAGTGTCAACTTGAACGATTTCTAAGTTTTGGATAGTAACTTGGTCTCCACCCATACGTCCAGCAAGTTTTTTGCCTTTGAATACACGGTTCGGAGCAACTGGCCCCATTGAACCTGGACGACGGTGATAGCGAGAACCATGAGACATAGGTCCGCGAGATTGTCCGTGGCGTTTAATAACACCTTGGAAACCTTTACCTTTAGAAATTCCTGTTACGTCAACGATTTCACCTACAGCGAAAACTTCAACTTTTACCTCTTGACCAACCTCTAATCCGTCCACGTCTGCATCGCGGATTTCGCGAATGAAGCGCTTAGGAGTTGTAGATGCTTTAGCAGTGTGGCCTTGTTCAGGTTTGTTAGTTAACTTTTCACGTTTATCTTCAAATCCTAACTGAATTGCGTTGTAGCCATCAGTTTCAGTTGTTTTCTTTTGAAGAACAACGTTTGGATTAGCAGCGATTACCGTTACTGGGATTAACTCACCGTTCTCAGCAAATACTTGAGTCATACCGATCTTTCTTCCTAAGATTCCTTTGGTCATGAGTTACACCTCCTACATTTTTAAGTTATATGAATTATAGTTTGATTTCGATATCTACACCAGATGGTAAATCTAAACGCATTAATGAATCTACTGTTTGCGGAGTAGGACTCACGATGTCGATTAGACGTTTGTGTGTGCGCATTTCGAATTGTTCACGAGAATCTTTGTACTTATGAACAGCACGAAGAATTGTGTAAATAGTCTTCTCAGTTGGTAATGGGATCGGACCAGAAACTGTTGCCCCAGAACGCTTAGCTGTTTCTACAATTTTCTCAGCTGATTGATCAAGAATACGGTGATCATAAGCTTTTAAACGGATACGAATTTTTTCTTTTGCCATTATTTTCCCTCCTTCGTTCGCCTATTTCTAAAATAGACCTTCTCCATGGAAATTTCCTCACACCATGCCATGGCAAAGCGGCCGGGTGTGTCAGCAACCTTCCACTTCATCGCAGTCAAAGACCAACATTGTCTATTATACAATGTTATTCGTCTAGATGCAAGCATCTTTTTGTTCGCATCTGCTTTTCTCTACTTTTGCTATTATACATGGCACTTTAAAGAATATCAAGTTTTCATCTACTCTTATTCACCTTACAGTTTTTGGGTGTTGTTTTCGTTTTATATACTATAGAAGAAACTCATCCAAAAATAGAAAATACATCTCTTTCTTCTATAGTAATAAGCAATAAAAAAACTCAAGGGAGAATCCCTTGAGTTTTTAATAATCTAATTAAAGACTACTCAGCAACGATTGTAGCAACTACACCGTAACCTACTGTACGTCCACCTTCACGAATAGAGAATTTAGTTCCCTCTTCGATAGCGATTGGAGCGATAAGTTCGATAGTCATTTCGATGTTGTCACCAGGCATTACCATTTCAGTACCTTCTGGTAATTGGATGATACCAGTTACGTCAGTTGTACGGAAGTAGAACTGTGGACGGTAGTTAGCGAAGAATGGAGTATGACGTCCACCTTCTTCTTTAGATAATACGAAAACCTCAGCTTTGAATTTAGCGTGTGCTTTTACAGAGCCAGTTTTAGCAAGAACTTGTCCACGTTGGATGTCTTCACGAGCAACCCCACGAAGTAGAGCACCGATGTTGTCTCCAGCTTGAGCTTGATCAAGAAGCTTACGGAACATTTCTACACCAGTTACAGTTGTAGTAGCATTCTCTTCAGCAAGACCGATGATTTCTACTACGTCACCAACTTTAACGATTCCACGCTCAACACGACCAGTTGCAACTGTACCACGACCTGTGATAGAGAATACATCCTCGATAGGCATTAAGAATGGTTTGTCAGTTTCACGTTCTGGAGTTGGGATGTAAGCATCAACTTCAGTCATTAATTCGATGATTTTTTCTTCCCACTCAGCTTCTCCTTGAAGAGCTTTAAGAGCAGAACCTTTAATTACAGGAATATCGTCGCCTGGGAATCCGTATTCAGATAATAGGTCGCGAACTTCCATTTCTACTAATTCTAATAATTCTTCGTCATCTACCATGTCGCATTTGTTTAAGAATACAACGATGTAAGGAACACCTACTTGACGAGAAAGAAGGATGTGCTCACGTGTTTGAGGCATTGGACCATCAGCAGCAGATACTACTAAGATACCGCCGTCCATTTGAGCAGCACCAGTGATCATGTTTTTAACATAGTCAGCATGACCTGGGCAGTCAACGTGTGCATAGTGACGAGTTTCAGTTTCGTACTCAACGTGTGCAGTTGAGATTGTGATTCCGCGCTCTCTTTCTTCTGGAGCAGCGTCGATTTGATCGTATCCGCGTGCTTCAGCACCACCAGCTTTTGCAAGAACTGTAGTGATCGCAGCAGTTAATGTAGTTTTACCATGGTCAACGTGGCCGATTGTACCGATGTTAACATGGGGTTTAGAACGTTCGAATTTAGCTTTAGCCATTCTAAATTCCTCCTTAGTTTATATGGGTTATTTTATATTTAGACTAGAAAGTGAAACTTGCGTCTCACTTTCTAAGCTTACATAAGTAGTTATACTTGAACAATCGATAAAAATCAATTATTCACCTTTATTTTTTTTAATAATTTCTTCAGAAACAGACTTCGGTACTTCTTCATAATGATCAAATGTCATTGAGAATGTTCCGCGTCCTTGAGTGTTAGAACGTAATGCCGTTGCATAACCGAACATTTCAGAAAGTGGAACCATAGCGCGAACAACTTGAGCGTTACCGCGAGCTTCCATACCTTCTACACGTCCACGACGAGATGTTACGTCGCCCATAATGTCACCCATGTACTCTTCAGGAATTACAACTTCAACTTTCATCATTGGCTCAAGAATTACTGGGCTACATTTAGAAACCGCAGCTTTAAGCGCCATAGATGCAGCGATTTTGAACGCCATCTCAGATGAATCGACATCATGGTAAGATCCGTCAACTAACGCAGCTTTGATGTCAACTAGTGGATAACCAGCTAGTACACCATTTTTAAGTGAGTCTTCAAGACCCGCTCCAACAGCTGGGATGTATTCACGTGGAACTACACCGCCGACGATTTTGTTTTGGAATTCAAAACCTTTACCTTCTTCATTAGGTTCAAACTCAATCCAAACGTGACCGAATTGTCCACGACCACCAGATTGACGAGCGAACTTACCTTCAACTTTCGCAGCAGCGCGGAAAGTCTCACGGTATGCTACCTGAGGAGCACCAACGTTTGCTTCCACTTTGAATTCACGGCGCATACGGTCAACGATGATATCAAGGTGAAGTTCACCCATACCAGCGATGATTGTTTGGCCAGTTTCTTGGTCAGTGTGAGCACGGAATGTTGGATCTTCTTCAGAAAGCTTAGATAATGCTGTACCCATTTTATCTTGGTCAGCTTTAGATTTTGGTTCGATAGCTACAGAGATAACTGGTTCTGGGAATTCCATAGACTCAAGGATAACAAGGCTCTTCTCGTCACAAAGAGTATCACCAGTAGTAGTATCTTTTAAACCTACAGCGGCAGCGATATCACCAGCGTAAACTGTTGAAATCTCTTCACGGCTGTTAGCGTGCATTTGTAGGATACGACCTACACGCTCACGCTTACCTTTAGTTGAGTTTTTCACGTATGATCCAGAGTTTAACACACCAGAGTACACACGGAAGAACGTTAACTTACCAACATAAGGATCAGTCATGATTTTGAATGCTAAAGCTGCGAATGGTTCTTCATCGCTAGACTTACGCTCGATAGCTTCATCTGTATCCGGAAGAGTACCTTTAATAGCAGGTACATCTAATGGAGATGGTAGGTAGTCGATAACTGCGTCTAACAGAATTTGAACACCTTTATTTTTGAATGCAGAACCACAGATTACTGGGAAGAATTCTACAGAAGTTGTAGCCTTACGGATACCAGCTTTAAGCTCTTCTACAGTGATTTCTTCACCTTCTAGGTACTTCATCATCATTTCTTCATCAAGCTCAGCTACCGCTTCAATAAGTTTTCCACGGTATTCTTCAGCTAATTCTTTATGCTCTTCAGGAATTTCGACACGCTCGATGTCTGTTCCTAAATCGTTAGCGTACATGTAAGCACACTCTTCAACAAGGTCAATGATACCATTGAACTCATCTTCAGCACCGATTGGTAACTGAATTGGATGTGCGTTTGCTTGTAAACGATCGTGGATTGTTCCTACAGAGTATAAGAAATCTGCACCAATCTTATCCATTTTGTTAACGAATACGATACGAGGTACACCATAAGTAGTAGCCTGACGCCAAACAGTTTCTGTTTGTGGTTCTACACCAGATTGTGCATCAAGTACTGCTACTGCGCCATCAAGTACGCGTAAAGAACGTTCTACTTCTACTGTGAAATCTACGTGTCCTGGAGTGTCAATGATATTTACACGGTGACCTTTCCATTGTGCTGTAGTTGCAGCAGAAGTAATTGTGATACCACGTTCTTGCTCTTGCTCCATCCAGTCCATCTGAGATGCACCTTCATGAGTTTCACCGATTTTATGAATACGTCCTGTGTAATACAGAATACGCTCAGTTGCTGTTGTTTTACCAGCATCGATGTGAGCCATGATACCAATATTACGAGTGTTTTCTAAAGAGAACTCTCTAGTCATTTGGTGTCTTGCTCCTTCCATATATGGATTGGATTATTTTATTTTAAGTAGCAAAAAAGCCACTTTATATTGTTACATATGCCAGTGTCCAGTACCCTCATTATGTAAAACGAGCGCCCAACGAAAGGGAGAGGCATTCTCCCTCTCCACACTTCCATAAGCGACAAATAAAGCGGTTTATGCTTACATTTATTTTACGTTGAATCCTACCAACGGTAATGAGCAAATGCTTTGTTAGCTTCTGCCATTTTATGAGTGTCTTCACGTTTCTTAACAGATGCACCAGCGTTGTTAGCTGCATCTAAGATTTCGTAAGCTAGACGCTCTTCCATAGTTTTTTCACCACGAAGACGAGCATAGTTTACTAACCAGCGAAGACCTAAAGTTGTACGGCGTTCTGGACGAACCTCAACTGGAACTTGGTAGTTAGCACCACCAACACGACGAGCGCGTACTTCAAGAACAGGCATGATGTTCTTAAGAGCTTGCTCGAATACTTCCATTGGTTCTTTATCTGAACGTTCACGAACGATATCGAAAGCGTTATAAAGAATTGTTTGAGATTTACCTTTTTTACCGTCAACCATCATTTTGTTGATTAGGCGTGTTACAAGTTTAGAATTGTACATTGGATCTGGTAACACGTCACGTTTCGCAACAGGTCCTTTACGAGGCATATTGAGTTCCTCCTTTCATTATAAGTTTATTATTTTTTAGCAGGTTTTGGTCGCTTAGTACCATATTTAGAACGTCCTTGCATACGTTTGTCAACACCAGCTGTATCAAGCGCACCACGAACGATGTGGTAACGTACCCCTGGTAAATCCTTTACTCGACCACCGCGAATTAATACTACGCTATGCTCTTGTAGGTTATGACCGATACCTGGGATGTAAGCTGTAACTTCAATACCGTTTGTTAAACGTACACGAGCGTATTTACGTAACGCTGAGTTCGGTTTCTTCGGAGTCATTGTACCAACACGAGTACACACACCACGTTTTTGAGGTGCAGAGATATCAGTTGATTTTTTCTTTAAAGAATTAAAACCTTTGTTTAACGCAGGTGATTTAGACTTCCATACTTTATCAGTACGACCATTTCTCACTAATTGGTTAATAGTAGGCATTTGATTATCCTCCCTTCGCATGTTTGTATGACCACATATCCAGGTGGTTCATTATTAGTTGAAAACAAAGTTTTTGCAAGGAAGAGCAAATGCTCTCTCCTCACAAAAACAGTTTTAACTTATTATTCCTATTGCTGAAGCTCCCACTTGAATCCCCGAAACTTTTCCAAGTTTACGAACTGATTCAACTTTGGTTATGGGTATGTTATGTTGCAAGGCAGTACGAATGATAACATGGGTTAACCGCACATCAGCATCTTCCGCAATAACAACTTCTTTAACTATACCATTTTTGATTGCTTCCAATGTTCGTTTATGACCAACGACTACATTTTCAGCATTTGACACTTTTTGATAAGACATTTAAATATCCTCCAAAGCATCGTTCAGGAGCAACCTTGATTATAGTAACATTTTGTCTCATACAATGTCAACTAGGATCAGCTGTTTTTATACAAAATTTACGACGGAAAATTTTACTGTTCCACATAAACTTCATCGTTTTCTACATTCATGTTATCTTGTGTTGTTTTTACAAGATCCACTTTGCGATAACGATTCATACCTGTTCCAGCAGGAACAAGCTTACCGATAATAACATTCTCTTTCAATCCTAGAAGCTCATCGCGTTTACCCTTAATTGCTGCATCTGTTAGAACACGAGTTGTTTCTTGGAATGACGCTGCAGATAAGAACGAATCTGTCTCAAGTGAAGCTTTTGTAATACCAAGTAGAACCGGTCTAGCCGTTGCTGGTTGTTTACCTTTCAGTAACACCTTCGCATTCGCATCAGTAAACTGATGGATATCTAGTAATGTTCCTGGTAATACATCTGTTTCACCCGCATCACTTACACGAACTTTACGTAGCATTTGACGTACCATTACTTCTACGTGTTTGTCACCAATTTCTACCCCTTGCATACGGTATACTTTTTGAACTTCACGTAATAAGTATTCTTGAACTGCTGTAATGTCCGTTACTTTTAGTAATTCCTTCGGATCAATAGAACCTTCTGTTAACTCTTTACCGTGGCTAATTGGCTGTCCTAGAGTTACTTTCAGACGAGCACCGTAAGGAATAGCATACGTACGAGCTTCAACTTCACCCTGTACAACTACTTCTTGGCGATCTTTAACATCGTTGATCGCTGCGATAACACCGTCAATTTCACTGATAACTGCCTGACCCTTCGGATTACGAGCTTCGAAGATCTCTTGGATACGAGGTAAACCTTGTGTGATATCATCCCCGGCAACCCCACCTGTATGGAACGTACGCATCGTTAACTGTGTACCTGGCTCACCGATAGATTGAGCTGCGATAATACCTACCGCTTCTCCTACTTCTACGTCTGTACCAGTTGCTAAGTTACGACCGTAACACTTCTTACATACACCATGGCGAGTATTACACGTAAACGCTGAACGAATGTTTACAGTTTCAACACCCGACTTTTCAACGATATGAGCAATATCTTCAGTAATTAATTGATTTTCAACAACTAATACTTCACCTGTTTCAGGATGTTTTACAGTTTTTCTTGCAAAACGTCCAACAAGACGATCATATAGTGACTCAATAACTTCATTACCCTCTTTAATCGCACCAATTAGTAAACCGCGATCTGTTCCACAATCATCTTGACGAACAATTACATCTTGTGCAACGTCTACAAGACGACGTGTTAAGTAACCAGAATCGGCAGTTTTAAGTGCTGTATCGGCAAGACCTTTACGCGCACCATGCGTAGAGATGAAGTACTCAAGTACTGTTAAACCTTCACGGAAACTCGATTTGATCGGAAGCTCAATGATACGACCAGATGGATTGGCCATCAGACCACGCATACCAGCAAGCTGAGTAAAGTTCGATGCATTACCACGGGCACCGGAATCACTCATCATGAAGATTGGGTTGCGTTTATTCAAGGATTTCATCAGCTTTCCTTGGATAACATCTTTTGCATTACTCCAAATAGAGATAACGCGATCGTAACGTTCTTCTTCCGTGATTAAACCGCGACGGAATTGTTTAATTACATTATCTACTTTTGCTTGTGCTTCATGGAGAATTTCATCTTTTTCACCTAATACAAGAATATCTGATACCCCAACTGTAATACCAGCTTTTGTAGAGTATTTAAATCCTAAGTTTTTCATACGGTCAAGCATGCGAGACGTTTCTGTAATTTGGAAACGTTTGAATACTTCCGCAATAATATTACCAAGGATTTTCTTGCTAAATGGTGCCACTTCTTCGCGACTAGCAATAATTTCTTTAATGTTCGCACCTTTTTCAACGAAATATTCCGCTGGTGTTTCTTTTTCAAGGTTTGAGTTTGTTGGTTCATTAATATAAGGGAACGACTCTGGTAAGATTTCGTTAAATATTAATTTACCAACTGTTGTTAATAGAAGCTTACTCTTTTGCTCTTCAGTAAACGTTACATTATTTACCGAACTCGCAGCAACTGCAACACGTGTGTGCAGATGTACATATCCATTTTGGTATGCAAGTATTGCTTCGTTTGCATCTTTGAAGACCATACCTTCACCGATTGCACCCTCGCGCTCAAGTGTTAAGTAATAGTTACCTAATACCATATCCTGAGATGGAGTAACAACTGGTTTTCCGTCTTTTGGATTCAAGATGTTTTGTGCCGCTAACATAAGGATACGAGCTTCTGCTTGTGCCTCTGATGATAACGGAACGTGAACCGCCATTTGGTCACCGTCAAAGTCCGCGTTGTATGCAGTACATACAAGTGGGTGAAGACGGATTGCACGACCTTCTACTAGTGTAGGTTCAAACGCCTGGATACCAAGACGGTGAAGTGTTGGTGCGCGGTTTAGAAGTACTGGATGCTCTTTGATCACAGATTCTAAAACGTCCCAAACTTCAGGGTGTACACGCTCGATTTTACGTTTAGCACTCTTAATGTTGTGTGCTAATCCTTTTCCAACTAACTCTTTCATAACGAAAGGTTTAAACAATTCAAGTGCCATTTCTTTCGGCAATCCACATTGGTACATCTTTAAGTTCGGTCCTACAACGATTACGGAACGGCCAGAGTAGTCAACACGTTTACCTAATAAGTTTTGACGGAAACGTCCTTGTTTACCTTTAAGCATGTGAGATAGTGATTTTAATGGACGGTTACCTGGTCCAGTAACTGGACGGCCACGGCGACCATTATCGATTAATGCGTCTACAGCTTCTTGTAACATACGTTTTTCGTTTTGAACGATAATGCTTGGTGCACCTAAGTCCAATAGACGTTTTAAACGGTTGTTACGGTTAATTACACGACGATATAAGTCGTTTAAGTCAGAAGTAGCAAAACGTCCACCATCTAACTGTACCATCGGGCGTAGTTCTGGTGGGATAACTGGAAGAACCTCTAAGATCATCCAAGATGGGTGATTTCCAGAGTTACGGAATGCTTCTAATACTTCTAGACGTTTAATAGCACGAGTACGGCGTTGTCCTTGTGCTGTTTTTAATTCTTCTTTTAAGAAGTCTACTTCTTTATCTAAATCGATGTCTTGCAGTAATTTTTTAATCGCTTCTGCACCCATAGCAGCATGGAATGTACTGCCATATCGATCACGATATGCACGGTATTCTTTTTCAGAAAGTAATTGCTTCTTATCAAGTGGTGTATCTCCACTTTCTGTTACAACATAAGAAGCGAAATAAATTACTTCTTCAAGCGCGCGAGGGGACATGTCTAAGACAAGTCCCATGCGGCTCGGGATACCTTTGAAATACCAAATATGAGATACAGGAGCAGCTAATTCGATATGACCCATACGTTCACGACGAACTTTTGCACGCGTTACTTCAACGCCACATCGATCACAAACTACACCTTTATAACGTACACGTTTATATTTCCCGCAATGACATTCCCAGTCCTTTTGTGGTCCGAAAATACGCTCACAGAACAAGCCATCTTTTTCAGGCTTTAACGTACGATAGTTAATTGTTTCTGGTTTCTTAACTTCACCGTATGACCAAGAACGAATCTTGTCAGGTGAAGCAAGTCCAATCTTCATATATTCAAAGTTATTTACATCTATCAAGGGGCCTACCTCCCTTTTAGTCTACAGGTTATCCCAATTATTCCTTAGTTGTCTCAACTTCAACATTCAATTTATCTGCTGATTGATGATCATCGTCATCTTCCGTATCACGCATTTCAATTTCTGTATCGTTGATAGACATCATTTTAACATCCATACCTAAACTTTGCAGTTCTTTAATCAATACTTTGAATGATTCAGGAACGCCTGGTTCTGGAACATTTTCACCTTTAACAATTGCTTCATACGTCTTAACACGTCCAATAACATCATCAGACTTCACTGTTAAGATTTCTTGAAGAGTATAAGCAGCACCATAAGCTTCAAGTGCCCAAACCTCCATCTCACCGAAACGCTGTCCACCGAACTGAGCTTTACCTCCAAGAGGTTGCTGCGTTACAAGTGAGTATGGTCCAGTAGAACGAGCATGAAGTTTATCGTCAACCATGTGCGCAAGTTTGATCATATACATGACACCAACAGATACACGGTTATCGAATGGCTCACCAGTACGTCCGTCATACAGGATTGTTTTCGCGTCATTTGCCATACCAGCTTCTTCAATTGTGCCCCATACATCTTCCTCACGAGCACCATCGAATACCGGTGTTGCAATGTGAATACCAAGGTATCTTGCTGCCATACCAAGATGAAGCTCTAATACCTGACCGATATTCATACGAGATGGTACCCCTAATGGGTTTAACATGATATCGATTGGCGTACCATCTGGTAAGTAAGGCATATCTTCTTCCGGTAAAATACGGGAGATAACACCTTTGTTACCATGACGACCGGCCATTTTGTCACCTTCAGAAATTTTACGCTTTTGAACGATATATGCACGTACAAGTTGATTCACGCCTGGTGGCAATTCATCGCCATCTTCACGGTTAAACACTTTTACGTCTAAGATAATACCGCCACCACCGTGTGGTACACGTAGTGATGTATCACGTACTTCACGTGCTTTTTCACCGAAGATCGCATGTAATAGACGTTCTTCTGCCGTTAATTCTGTTACACCTTTTGGCGTTACTTTACCAACAAGTAGATCTCCATCTTTTACTTCAGCACCGACGCGAATAATACCGCGCTCGTCAAGATTACGAAGTGCATCTTCTCCAACATTCGGGATATCACGTGTAATTTCTTCTGGTCCAAGCTTCGTATCACGAGCTTCTGATTCATATTCTTCAATATGGATAGAAGTGTACACATCATCTTTTACAAGGCGCTCACTCATGATGATCGCATCCTCATAGTTATAACCGTCCCATGTCATAAAGCCAACAAGCACGTTACGTCCAAGCGCCAGTTCACCTAGTTCCATAGAAGGACCATCCGCAAGGATTTCACCTTTTACAACTTGGTCTCCAACACTTACGATTGGACGTTGGTTGTAGCAAGTTCCTTGGTTAGAACGAATGAATTTTTGCATTTTGTAGCGATCTAAGTCGCCTTTTACTGTTTGACCGTCAACGTCTACATAGCGACGTACCCAAACTTCACGTGCTTCTACGCGCTCAACAACACCAGGCTGTTTACAGATTACTGCAGCACCTGAATCTTTTGCTGATACGTACTCCATACCTGTACCTACAATCGGAGATTCCGGATTTATTAACGGAACCGCCTGACGTTGCATGTTCGCTCCCATAAGTGCGCGGTTAGAGTCATCGTTTTCTAAGAACGGAATACAAGCTGTCGCTGCCGACACTACTTGTTTTGGAGATACATCCATGTAGTCGATGCGTTCTTTATTTGTGACAATGTTTTCACCACGGAAACGAGCTACGATATCTTCATCAAGGAATTCCCCTACTTCAGATAATTTCATATTCGCTTGGGCTACAACATAGTTATCTTCTTCATCTGCTGTTAAATAATCAACCTGCCCTGTTACAAGACCAGTTTCTGGGTCAACACGACGGTATGGCGTTTCAATGAAACCAAACTCATTTACTTTCGCAAACGAAGATAATGAGTTAATCAAACCGATGTTTGGTCCCTCTGGTGTTTCAATTGGACACATACGACCATAGTGAGAGTAGTGAACGTCACGTACTTCAAAGCCTGCGCGCTCACGCGTTAAACCACCGGGTCCTAATGCAGATAGTCTTCGTTTGTGAGTTAACTCTGCTAATGGGTTTGTTTGATCCATGAACTGAGATAACTGAGAACTTCCGAAGAACTCTTTAATAGATGCAATAACCGGGCGAATGTTAATTAACGCTTGTGGTGTAATTGCATTTGTATCTTGAATCGACATTCTCTCACGAACAACACGTTCCATACGAGAAAGACCGATACGGAATTGGTTTTGTAGTAACTCTCCTACAGAACGCAGACGACGATTTCCTAAGTGGTCAATATCATCTGTATCCCCTACTTTATATAGCAAGTTAAAGAAGTAGCTAATAGAAGCAAGAATATCACCTGGTGTGATGTGTTTTATATCACGAGTAATATTTGCATTCCCAATTACGTTTATAGATCGTTCGCCTTCTGATTCTGGAGCATAAATCTTAATAGATTGCAGCTCAACATCGCCTGCTACCACTCCACCCATTGGTTTCGCTGTTTTGAATCCAATGTTTTTCTCTAAGTAAGGTAGAATGCGATCCAGTGTACGACGATCTAAGACTGTTCCTTCTGCCGCTAAAATTTCACCAGTTTCTGGATCCACCAGTGTTTCAGCTAAACGTTGGTTAAACAATCTGTTTTTAATGTGTAGCTTTTTGTTGATCTTATAGCGACCTACATTTGCTAAATCGTAGCGCTTCGGATCAAAGAAACGAGACACAAGTAAGCTCTTTGCATTTTCTACTGTTGGTGGTTCACCAGGGCGTAGACGCTCATAAATTTCAAGCAATGCCTTCTCAGTGCTATCTGTGTTGTCTTTTTCTAACGTATTGCTTAAGTATTCGTTATCACCTAAAAGCTCGGTGATTTCTTGATCAGAGCCAAACCCTAATGCGCGTAACAAAACAGTTACAGGAAGTTTACGCGTACGGTCAATACGCACATATACAACATCCTTAGCATCTGTTTCATACTCTAACCAAGCTCCGCGGTTTGGAATTACAGTAGCAGTAAAACCACGTTTTCCGTTTTTATCCACTTTGCCACTATAGTATACGCTTGGAGAGCGAACTAACTGGGAAACGATAACACGTTCTGCACCGTTAATTACGAATGTTCCAGTCTCTGTCATGAGTGGGAAATCTCCCATGAACACATCTTGTTCTTTTACTTCACCAGTTTCCTTGTTGATTAGACGCACTTTTACACGAAGTGGTGCTGCATACGTCACATCACGCTCTTTGCATTCTTCTACAGAGTATTTAGGTTCACCCAAGCTGTAGTCGATAAATTCAAGCGATAGATTTCCCGTAAAGTCTTCGATCGGAGAAATGTCTTGGAACATTTCTCGCAAACCCTCATCAAGAAACCACTGATAAGAAGAGGTTTGAATTTCGATAAGATTTGGTAACTCTAATACTTCACTAATACGGGCATAACTTCTTCGTTGGCGGTGGCGTCCGTATTGAACTAGTTGACCTGTCAACTGCTTCACCCCTCAAATCATGAGTATTATAAATGCACAAAAAAATTTGTGCAAAATCACAAATAAATACAACTACTGCTATTAGCGTAGTTTTTTTCTCTTAAAGATAGATACGTTGAGTCTTTCTACCTGCTCAAAAAAGAAAAATGGCTTCTATAAGAAAACCATCATTCTGTTTCATAATCTGCTGATTTTACTATCTTTTCCAAGAGAAGCAAAAATATACATCTTTCTCAACGCAGAAAATCATATATTGGCATTGTATAATGTTAACATAGCCAAAAATAACCGTCAACGCTTTTTTGATTTTATGATATAATATCCTTTTTTCTTTTCTACAACTTCAACTTCAGAAAATACTTCTTCTAGTTTTTTCATCGCAGATGGCGCACCTTGTTTCTTTTGAATAACAATCCACAATTCTCCACCTGAAACTAAATACTCCACAGCCTTTTCTAAAATCTCATGCACGATATCTTTACCAGCACGAATTGGAGGATTAGATAGAATAACAGCATACTTGCCATCTACATTTTCATAGACACTACTTTGCAAAATACGTATATTTTCAATTCTGTTATTAGCGGCATTTTCTTTTGCAAGTCCCAAGGCCCTTTCATTCACATCCACCATGTGAATTTCACGATTTTGAAACTCTTTCGCTAACGACAAACCGATTGGACCGTACCCACACCCTACGTCTAACACATTACCTTTAACATCTGGCATTTGAAACGCTTCAATTAAAAGACGAGAACCAAAGTCCACTTCGTTTTTCGAGAACACCCCATGGTCAGATAAAAAAGTGAATCGAGATTCACGAAGTGTAACTTCCCATCGTTTACGATCACTTTTACTAGAAGGGTCGTTAGAAAAATAATGGTCTGCCATATGGCCACCTCTTTTCTTTACAGTTAAAAAAAAAGCTCGCATAAGAGCGAGCTTTTTTTAAAGCACCAAAAGTTAATTACTTAACTTCTACAGCAGCGCCAACTTCTTCAAGTTTAGCTTTCATTTCTTCAGCTTCCTCTTTAGTAACGCCTTCTTTGATTGCTTTTGGAGTGTTGTCAACTAATTCTTTAGCTTCTTTTAAGCCAAGACCAGTGATTTCACGTACAGCTTTGATAACTTTGATTTTTTGAGCGCCAGCACTTGCAAGTACTACGTCAAATTCAGTTTGCTCAGCAGCAGCTTCACCAGCGCCACCAGCTACAGCTACAGGAGCAGCAGCAGTTACGCCGAATTCTTCCTCGATAGCTTTTACTAAGTCGTTAAGTTCTAATACAGTCATAGATTTAACTGCTTCAATGATTTGTTCTTTAGTCATTGTAAATATCCTCCCTTAAATAGGTTTGTATTGTTTTATAGATAACAAGTAATTATCTTTTAAAAAATTAAGCGCCTTGCTCTTCCTTTTGATCTGCAACTGCTTTAGTAGCAAGTGCAAGGTTACGGATTGGAGCTTGAAGAACGCTAAGAAGCATAGAAAGTAAGCCTTCACGTGATGGAAGAGTAGCGATAGCTTTAACCTCATCAAGTGTTACAAGTTTACCTTCGATTACGCCCGCTTTAATTTCTAAAGCTTCATGATTTTTAGCGAAGTCGTTTAATACTTTCGCAGGAGCAACTACATCCTCGTTACTGAACGCGATTGCGTTTGGTCCTGTTAAGAATTCGTTTAACTCAGCCATTTCAGCAGACTCTGCAGCACGACGAGTTAAAGAGTTTTTGTAAACTTTGAACTCAACGCCAGCTTCACGTAAGTTTTTACGTAATTCTGTTGCTTCAGAAACTGTTAAACCACGGTAGTCAACAACAATTGTAGATTTACTCGCGCGAAGTTTTTCAGCGATTTCAGTTACAACTTGTTGTTTAGTTTCGATTACTTTGCTCATGTTATTACACCTCCTGTAGATTATATAGAAGATGTACCGAAAGTGCACTAAAAACCTCCATGCCCAACTTGTAGACATGGAGGCATATAGTCACAGAAAAAAGATTCCGCTTCGTATATTAACACCTAGGTAGGAAATTAAGTCGAATCGACTCCTACTGTCTACGGTACACTATTAAAATTCACAACATAAATGATTATATTAAAACTTCTTTATGAAGTCAACTTCCAATTTTTACGCAAGTGTAGAAACGTCTACGCGTACGCCAGGTCCCATTGTAGAAGCAACAGTTGCGTTCTTCATGTAAGTACCTTTTGCAGCAGCTGGCTTAGCTTTTTGTAGCGTGTCAGCAATTGTTTTGAAGTTTTCTACTAATTTAGCATCTTCGAAAGATACTTTACCGATTGGAACGTGGATGTTACCAGCTTTATCAACGCGGTATTCAACTTTACCAGCTTTGATTTCGTTAACAGCTTTAGTTACATCGAAAGTAACTGTTCCAGTTTTAGGGTTTGGCATTAAACCTTTAGGTCCTAATACACGACCAAGTTTACCAACTTCACCCATCATGTCAGGAGTTGCTACTACTACATCGAAATCAAACCAACCTTTTTGGATTTTACCGATGTAATCAGCATCGCCTACGAATTCAGCGCCAGCAGCTTCAGCTTCTTTTGCTTTTTCGCCTTTAGCGAATACTAATACACGTTGTACTTTACCAGTACCGTGTGGAAGAACAACTGCACCACGAATTTGTTGGTCAGCTTTCTTAGGGTCAACACCTAAACGGAATGCAGCTTCTACAGTTGCATCAAATTTAGCTGTGTTTGTTTTCTTTACTAATTCTACTGCTTCTGTTGCAGAGTAAGCAGATGCACGATCAACAAGCTTCGCAGCTTCAACGTACTTTTTACCTCTTTTAGCCATGTTTGTTTCCTCCTTGAATGTGGTTTTAGCGGAATAACCTCCCACGTTTACGCCTTCATTCCGGGAACCCCCGAGGATGTGCGCCCATCCATTTATTTAAAAATGATGATCATTTACGATAATAAAGGTTGCGAATTGGAATTCCAGACCCGCAACCTTTTTTACAAAAAACAAATCGAATTAGTCTTCGATAACGATGCCCATACTGCGCGCAGTACCTTCAACCATACGCATTGCAGCTTCTACGCTAGCAGCGTTTAGGTCAGGCATTTTAGTTTCAGCGATTTCGCGTACTTTATCACGCTTAACAGTTGCCACTTTATTACGGTTTGGTTCACCAGAACCAGACTCAATACCAGCTACTTTCTTAAGAAGAACAGCAGCAGGAGGAGTTTTAGTAATGAAAGTGAATGAACGGTCTTCAAATACCGTAATTTCAACAGGGATGATAAGACCAGCTTGATCAGCTGTACGAGCGTTAAACTCTTTACAGAAGCCCATGATGTTAACACCTGCTTGTCCTAATGCTGGACCAACCGGCGGAGCTGGATTAGCTTTACCTGCAGGAATCTGAAGTTTTACCATTTTAATTACCTTTTTAGCCACGAGACACACCTCCTTAAGTCCGTGATGTGGTCAATTGGGCAGTGATTTGCCCTCCCACTTCATATTTTATCATAATGATAAAATCTTTTTCAAAAAACGTCTCCGTTACCGAAGACGTACTGACTTAAAAGATATTATCACTTTTTACAATTCATTTCAAGTTTCATTTTATAATTTTTCAATTTGATGGAAATCAAGTTCAACCGGAGTCTCGCGACCAAACATGTCTACAAGCACGCTAACTTTTTTCTTTTCCACATCAATTTCTTCAATCGCACCTGTATAATCCGCGAATGGCCCCTCATTTACACGCACTGTTTCATGAAGTTCAAATTCGAAATCAACCACTTCATTGTCCATTCCCATATGCTTCATGATGGTAACAACTTCCTCTTCTAATAGAGGCGATGGTTTAGATCCTGAACCAGAAGAACCGACAAAGCCTGTTACACCTGGCGTATTACGAACAACATACCAAGAATCGTCAGTCATGATTAGTTCTACTAATACGTAACCTGGGAACACTTTTCTTTTCGTTATTTTTTCTTTACCATTTTTCATTTCTACTTCTACTTCTTCCGGGACAACAACACGGAAAATTTTATCTTGCATACCCATTGATTCTACACGTTTCTCTAGGTTTGCTTTTACTTTATTTTCATATCCAGAATAAGTATGGACAACATACCAACTTTTTTCCATTCATTTAGGACGAGCGTCCTTCCCTCCCTGACGTACATTTTTTTGCGCAAATGAAAAAACCCGTTCACCGGGCTTTTACACAGTTCTTATAAATAACATTATATCATGGATAAGTGCTTCTTATTCAAGAATTAACCAAGAATTAACCGAATTAAAGAAGAAATGCCCATATCAACCACTGCGAAGAAAATCGCAAAGAACACAACTGTCGCGATAACAGTCGTTGTTGATCGGAGTAATTCATCTTTTTTAGGCCAACTTACTTTTTTCATTTCGCGACCTACATCGCCGAAAAAGTTCGTTAAACGCATCTACGGGACCTCCAGTTTATTATTTCAATTATTTATTTTGTTTCTTTGTGAACTGTATGCTTATTGCATGTTTTACAAAACTTCTTTATCTCAAGTCGCTCTACTGAGCTCGTATCTTTCATCGTAGAGTAGTTTCGATTTTTACACTCTTCACATGAGAGTACAACTTTTTTCCTCATTAGTTACACCAACCTTGTAACATTGTCCCTAAAAATGTATCATACAACAAAAGACAATGTCAATGTCATGACTTTCACTCTCTTAACAAAAAGAAAACAGGTGAATTATTTTACACCTGCGGCACTTGCTATGAATTTAAAGTTGTGCTCTCTCTCATCTCCATATATCTTTCTAATTTCCTTTTTACACGCTGCAATGCGTTATCAATAGATTTCACGTGCCTGTTTAACTGTTCTGAAATTTCTTGATATGAACGACCATCTAAGTATAAAGAGAGCACTTTTCTTTCTAAATCGCTTAATAATTCAGATATTTTAGATTCTATGTCTGTATATTCTTCCTGACTTATAATCATCTCTTCTGGATCAGTTACTTTCGATTCCGAAATAACATCTAATAATGTTCGATCAGATTCCTCATCGTAAATTGGCTTATCTAAAGACACATACGAATTTAACGGAATATGTTTTTGCCTTGTTGCTGTTTTAATAGCGGTAATAATTTGTCGAGTGATACACAGTTCAGCAAATGCTTTGAACGAAGACAGCTTGTCCCCTTTATAATCACGAATAGCTTTAAACAATCCAATCATGCCTTCTTGAACAATATCTTCTCGATCGGCACCCACTAAGAAATAAGATCTTGATTTCGCGCGAACAAAGTTCTTATATTTGTGAATTAAATATTCTAGAGCGTCAGTATTACCTTTTCGAACTAACTCAACGATTGCCTCATCCTCTAAATCACGAAATGTAACGTCGCCTACACTTACGAAGCCTGCTTCCACCCTGATCCCTCCGACCGCTATATATTTAGCAATATTATACAGTAAAAAGATAAAGAGCGTCAATGCTTCAACGCTCTCCTCTTCTTAATTTTTCTAATTTTTCTGTAATATCTTCACTAAATATCTTTCGCATGGCGGGTTGCTTTTCTTTCGTGTCTTTTGTACACCTTCTTACTTGTTGTTCCATCGCTTGCACTTCTAACTCTAATTCACGCGCAGATTTTCGAAGTGCACCTTGCGCAAATATAATCCATTGCTCCGTATAATCCGAAGTTGCAACGTATATTTGTGTATTTATATTTCTAAGCTCAATCGCAAGTTGTTCTATCTTTTCATCTGCAGTTTGATTTTTTCTCGTGAATATTACTTCCACCCGTGATTGTTTCATCTTTTTTTCAATACCATAGACTGTATAGGCATCAAAGACAATCATTACCTTTGTGCCTGTATAGCCTTGATAATCCGCCATCTTATCAATAAGTGCGTCTCTTGATGACTGTAAATCTACATCCCGCAGTTTCTTCAAGTCTCCCCAAGCCCCGATAATGTTGTAACCGTCAACGATTAAAATATCGTTCATTTTTTATTTACCAATTTCGTGACGTTTACGATATACCTCATACATTAACAAACTTGCGGCTACTGAAGCATTTAAGGATGTAACTTTACCGACCATCGGTAAAGTAATTAGGAAATCACACTTTTCACCAATAATACGACTCATACCTTTTCCTTCACTACCAATTACTAGTCCGATTGGCATATTACCATCTAAATTACGGTAATCTGTTTTCCCTTTGGCATCTGTACCAGCAATCCAAAGTCCACGTTCTTTTAATTCATCAATTGTACGCGATAAATTTGTTACACGTGCAACAGGAATATATTCAATTGCCCCAGTCGACGCTTTCGCAACTGACGCTGTAAGCCCCACCGCTCTTCTTTTTGGAATAATAACCCCATGAGCCCCTGTTGCATCCGCAGTACGCATAATAGAGCCTAAGTTATGTGGGTCTTCAATTTCATCTAAAATTAAGAAGAACGGATCTTCATTGCGTTTTTCTGCTAATTTAAACAAATCCTCTAACTCAGCATATTGATATGCAGCTACTTGAGCAATTACACCTTGATGATTACCCTCAACCAATTGATCTAATTTCTTCTTTGGTGCGTGTTGCAAAATAACCTTATTCTCTTTTGCTAATGCTAGTACAATTTGCACTTGTCCTTTGGCAGCACCTTCCGCTACCAAAATTTTATTAATATCTCGCCCCGCTCTTAAAGCTTCAATTACAGGGTTACGTCCGATAATATATTCACTACTCATGATGATGTGCTCCCTTCCTTTTCTTCCAAAACGTCAATCGCCTTATATACAATCTCGTCCAATCTTTCACGATTATTCAACAAGTGATGATAACCGATTAGCGCTTCAAAGGCTGTACTGTGTCGATATGTTTGTACATCTGTATTTTTTGGAACAGTACCCGAATTCGCATTACGCCCTCTTCTTAATACCGCCTCTTCCTCTTCTGTCAAAAATGCCGTTTCTAATAAATGATAAACAACTTTCGCCTGTGCTTTTGCCGAAACAAAGCCCGTCCCTAAGCGATGTAATTGATTAGGGCGAACTGTCCCCTTTTGAAGGAGGTGATAGCGGATATATTGCTCATATACCGCATCACCCATATATGCTAAAGCTAAGCTGTTCAATTGCTTTGCATCAATCATTCTTATCCTCTTTTCCATCTTGTACCTTGAGCGGTATCTTCTAAAATAATATTACGTCCTTTTAAATCATCGCGAATTTGATCAGATAGTGCGAAGTCACGATTTTGACGAGCTTCAATACGCTTTTGGATTAGTGCTTCAATTTCTTCATCAAGCAACTCTTCTTGCGCTAATTCTAATCCTAAAATACTAAATAATGTTTCAAGTTGTTTTACATACGCTTCAATTACAACTTTAGAAGTATGTTCTTCTAACAAATATTGATTTGCGTGATTTGCTACGTTATATAATTCAGTAATCGCATTAGCCGTATTGAAATCATCATCCATCGCTTCTTCGAATGCAACCTGGAACTTTTCCATTTCAGCTAACCATTTTTCATTATGGTCCGTTAAATCCGTACTACTTTCCATACGATGCTTTAAGTTACCGTAAGCTGTTTTAATTCTTTCTAGTCCATTATTAGTACTTTGCAATAAATCCTCGCTAAAGTTAATTGGGTGACGGTAATGTACCGATAGCATAAAGAACCTGATTAACTGTGGATCATATTGTTTAATGATATCGTGAACTAAAATGAAGTTTCCAAGCGACTTAGACATCTTCTCGTTATTAATATTAATATATCCGTTATGCATCCAATAACGTGCAAATGTTTTTCCTGTCAACGCCTCAGACTGCGCAATTTCATTTTCATGATGAGGAAATGCTAAATCTTGACCACCAGCATGAATATCAATTGTATCCCCTAAATATTTACGCGCCATTGCTGAGCATTCAATATGCCACCCTGGGCGTCCTTTCCCCCAAGGGCTTTCCCAGAAGATTTCTCCTTCTTTCGCAGCTTTCCATAAAGCAAAATCAAGAGGGTCTTGTTTCTTTTCTCCTACTTCAATACGTGCACCGTGACGTAAGTCTGCAATCGGTTGATGTGATAATTTACCGTAACCTTCGAATTCTTTCGTTTTAAAGTACACATCACCTTCTGATTCATATGCATACCCTTTATTCACAAGTTCTTGAATAAATTCAATAATGATATCCATATTTTCCGTTACACGTGGATGAACCGTTGCATGTTTGCAACCTAGTGCCGTTACATCTTCAAAGTAAGCTTCAACAAAACGATCTGCAATTGTTGGCACATCTTCACCTAATTCGTTTGCCGCCTTAATTAATTTATCATCCACGTCAGTAAAGTTAGATACATACTGCACATCATATCCTTTATATTCTAAGTAACGGCGTACTGTATCAAACACCATTGGTGGTCTTGCATTCCCAATGTGAATGTAGTTATACACTGTAGGTCCGCACACATACATCTTTACCTTATTTTCTTCTAATGGCATAAACTCTTCTTTTTGACGCGTTAACGTATTATAAATGTGAATAGTCATTTTTATCCTTCCTTCCTACCTTTACTTCGAGTTGCTTTCTCAATTTATCAAGTTCTACTTCCATAACCTTTAATTTATCAAAAATCGGATCCGGAAGATCAGAATGATTTAATTCTTGACCAATCTTTACTCCATTTTGAATAACGACTCGGCCAGGTATACCTACAACTGTAGAATGCGCAGGAACTTCCTTTAACACGACAGATCCTGCTCCAATTTTAGAATTCTCTCCAATAGTAATAGAACCTAGTACTTTAGCACCTGTTGCAATTAATACATTATCCTGAATTGTAGGGTGCCTCTTTCCTTTTTCTTTACCTGTACCACCTAATGTGACACCTTGATAAATTGTTACGTTTTCGCCAATTTCACACGTTTCTCCAATTACAACCCCCATTCCATGATCAATGAAAAAACGACGACCAATAGTTGCTCCTGGATGAATCTCAATGCCAGTAAAAAAACGACTAACTTGCGAAATCCAACGTGCCATAAAGAAAAAATTCCTTTTATAAAAAGCATGTGCAATTCGATGGGCCCAAACTGCATGTAATCCAGAGTAAGTTAAAATGACTTCGAAATAACTTCTTGCCGCTGGATCCTGTTCAAAAACGACTTCAATATCTTCCCGAAGCCTCTTAAACATCGATGTTCCCTCCCCTTTATGGGCTGCTTTTTTCGAGTGAACTAACTCCCCACTTCCCCCTAAATCTCTATACAAGGGGATAAAACTTATACTCACACCATTTACATGGTATAAAAAAAAGACGCCTCTGTCATATAGACAGAGACGCCTTTTAAGCGCGGTTCCACTCTGTTTAGGCTAAAGAAGCCTCAAACTCATCCATGATAACGGTTTACACCGCTTCTGTTTACTTTGCGCCCTAAGACGTTCCGCGAAATACTTCGCTGTTCAACAGAAGACTCGAAGGGGCATTTCAAAAATCCGCTTATAAACCACTTCCAGCCTAAGGGTGGTTCTCTCTGTAAAAAGCCTGATTTTCTACTTCTCCTTCTCGTCGCTTTTCCTTATTAGATTTTAGATATACTTATTATATTGCTAAACCTAGAAAATGTTAACCAATTACTTTTTGAATACGATTTAAAACTTTTTCTTTTCCAAGAAGAGCAATAGCGTTAGGAAGCTCTGGACCATGTGTTTGTCCAGTAGTAGCAACACGGATTGGCATAAATAGGTTTTTACCTTTATGTCCTGTTTCTTTTTGAACTGCTTTAATAGCCGCTTTAACTGCCGCTGGCTCCATTGCTTCTAAGGCTTCTAATTGATCGGCAAATGCACGAAGTACTTCAGGTACTTGTTCACCTTTCAATACTTCTTGTCCCTCTTCTTCATGATCAACATGATCTTTAAAGAACATTTCAGAAAGCTCTACAATTTCAGCTCCAAAGCTCATTTGGTCATGATATAAAGCAATTACATCACGAACCCACGCTTGTTCTTGTTCGCTTAAGTTTTCACCTACGCGACCCGCTTTCACTAAATGCGGTAAGCTTAGTTCAACAACCGTATCTAAATCTTGTTTTTTCATATATTGGTTGTTCATCCATTTTAGTTTTTGGGAATCAAATAATGCAGGTGATTTTGATAAACGAGCTGCATCAAACATTTTGATAAACTCATCTTGAGAGAAGACTTCTTCTTCACCTACTGGTGACCAACCTAGTAATGCAATAAAGTTAAAGATTGCTTCTGGAAGATATCCAAGCTCTTTATATTGCTCAATAAATTGAATAATAGATTCGTCACGCTTACTTAGCTTTTTACGGCTTTCGTTTACAATTAAAGTCATATGACCGAACTTCGGGATATCCCAACCGAAAGCTTCATAAATCATCATTTGTTTTGGCGTGTTTGAAATATGATCATCACCACGAAGTACGTGTGTAATCTCCATTAAGTGATCATCTACCGCTACCGCAAAGTTATAAGTTGGAATTCCATCTTTTTTCACGATAACGAAATCACCAAAATCATTTGAATGGAATGCAACTTCATCTTTTACGAGATCTTTAAACGTGTAGTCGCTATCAGCCGGCACACGGAAGCGAATACTTGGAATACGGCCTTCAGCCTCAAATCCTTTAATTTGCTCCTCAGTTAAATCACGGTGGTTTCCTGCATAACGCGGTGTTTCACCACGAGCGATTTGACCTTCACGCTCTGCTTCTAGCTCTTCTTCTGTCATATAACATTTGTAAGCTAAATCACGCTCTAATAAATCTTTATATAATTTTTTATAAATATCTAAACGCTCTGTTTGACGATATGGTCCAAATTCACCACCAACATCAACACCTTCATCCCAGTCCATACCGAGCCATTTCAAGTATTTTAATTGGCTTTCTTCTCCACCAGCAACATTACGTTTCACATCAGTATCTTCAATACGAATAATAAACTTACCATCTTGATGACGAGCAAATAAATAATTAAATAATGCCGTACGCGCATTTCCGATATGTAAGTGTCCTGTTGGACTTGGCGCATAGCGCACTCTCACTTGCTTTTCCATAGTTGGTACACCTTCCAATCTTAATGTCAACACATTCTATAATTGTACACCAAAAAAACGTGATTATCCATCTTACGAATTAAAAACCACTATTTTTTCTGTAATAAAACAACCGCTTGAGAAGCAATCCCTTCTTCTCTACCTGTAAATCCTAATTTTTCTGTTGTTGTTGCCTTTACATTAATATTATCAATAGACGTTTCTAATAGTTCACTAATGCGTTTACGCATGCTTTCAATATGCGGTGCCATTTTTGGCTTTTGGGCAATAATTGTACAATCTAGGTTCCCTAGCTCATAACCTTGTTCACGCACAAATTCCCAAACCTTTTGTAACAATACAGCTGAATCCGCATCTTTAAAGGCAGGATCTGTATCGGGAAAATGTTTTCCAATATCTCCTGCTGCAATTGCTCCTAGACATGCGTCAGCAATCGTATGTAACAATACATCTGCATCCGAGTGACCGATTAATCCTTTTTCATGAGGAATTGTAATTCCACCGATAATTAACGGTCTACCTTCCGCAAATTCATGTACATCAAAACCTTGTCCAATTCGAAACATTCTTTACATCCTCCTCAATCTAAACTACTTTATGAATTCTATATTATATTGCTATCTCTATAAAGAAAAGCCCGGCAACTGCCGAGCTTTTCTTTACTATAATACCATCACTTCTATTTCTTCTGAACATGAAGGAAACTTTCAGCAATTAGTAAATCCTCTGGAGTCGTCACTTTAATATTATAGTAACTCCCCTCTACTACGCCTACTTTCTTCCCTACACGTTCTACGAGACTTGCGTCATCTGTACCAAGAAAACAACTTTGCTTTGCACTTCTATGAGCTTCTAATAAAAGAGGAACAGAAAATCCTTGCGGTGTTTGAACCGCTTTAAGCTGAGAACGTTCTACCGTTTCAACAACAACACCCTGTTCTACTTTCTTAATGGTATCCTTCACTGGCACCGCACAAATGGAAGCACCATATTTCTCTGCTGCAGTTAATACATCTTGCATCATCTTATTCGTTACAAACGGGCGTGCACCATCGTGTACGAGAACATATTCAACACCACTCACATACTGAAGCGCATTATACACACTATCTTGTCTTTCGGCCCCGCCTTGAATAAATTGCACCTGCTTTTCAACCGGGTACTTCTGCATTAACTCCTCAAAATAAGGACGTTCCTCTTCGTTAATTGCCATGATAATACGTTTACATGCTTTATCTTTTTCAAAAGCACGTAATGTATGCACAATGATAGGTACTCCATTTATAAGTAAGAACAACTTGTTTTTGCCAGCACCCATCCGTTTCCCTTGACCCGCTGCTGGAATAATTAACGTATACATATTAATAATCCTCTACTTATAATGCTTTTTCTAATAATTTACGTTTTGCGAAAATCATACGACCAGCCGATGTTTGCAACACACTTGTAACTAGTACATTAAGTTGCGAACCGACATATTCTCTACCGTCTTCTACTACAATCATCGTGCCATCATCTAAATATGCCACACCTTGATTTTGTTCTTTACCATCTTTCACAACATAAACACTTAATTCTTCGCCAGGGAGTACGACTGGTTTAATTGCATTTGCTAAATCGTTAATGTTTAATACTGTTACTCCTTGTAATTCAGAAACTTTGTTTAAGTTGAAATCATTTGTTACAACAGTTCCACCAGTGATTTTAGCTAACTTTACAAGCTTGCTATCCACCTCTTGGATATCCTCAAAATCGCCTTCATAAATTTCCACCGGAATTGGTAGCTCTTTTTGAATACGATTTAAAATGTCTAATCCTCTGCGACCACGATTACGCTTTAAAGCATCAGAAGAATCGGCAATATGCTGAAGCTCTTCTAATACGAATTGTGGAATCACAATTGTTCCTTCTAAAAACTTCGTTTGGCAAATATCCGCAATACGTCCATCAATAATTACACTTGTATCGAGAATTTTCCAATGAGTTGTAGATTTTTCTACCTCTACCTCTTCGTTCTCGCTATTGTTTTTCTTCTTACCTCCACGCTGGGGTAATGTAAATAATCCTAGCAATTCATTTCTCTTTTTAAATCCTACTTGGAATCCTAAATAACCAAGTAAAAGAGTAAAGAACACTTGTAATACTGTACTAATGACTGGAATCGTGAATTCACGAATTGGTATCAAAATTAAATATGCAACAATAAGACCAGAGATCAACCCTAATGTACCAAATAAAACATCCGCTACCGGTGCCTTTACAAGGGCTTCTTCGATATGTTTAATAAGTTGAACAATATAATCCACAAGCCAAAATGTTGTTAAAAATAAAATAATTGCACCAATAATTGCACGAACGTACGATCCCTCAAGCAAAGGAACAGCACCTACGTCCAATACATTAATAACTTTTGGGATTAGAAAAATCCCTAACGCTCCCCCGATCACTAAAAAGAAGAGCTGTACGATCCTTTTTAACATCCAACCACCTCCTACTCATTATTAACCATTGTTTTGCTAATCAAAACGCCGAATGCAAAAGCGGACGTGTTTTTTTGTAAATAGTTTTATTTACCAATATACCATATCATATAACAAAAATGTTCTAGTGTCGTTATATTATGGAATCAATGTAATATTCTTAATTGTGTCTACTCATATAGAGATGCTCTTGAATTCTTTTTAGACCCTCCCGTATTTTCTTCGCCCTAACTTCCCCAATTCCTTCCACATCATCCAATTCATTAATAGTTGCACGACAAACACCTTGCAATGTTTTAAATCGATTAATTAAATTTTCAATGATAAGTGGTGGAACACGAGAAATTTTGCTTGCGATTCGGTATCCCCTCGGTGTCACGCTTTCTTCTAAGCTCATTTGCCCTGGATAGCCGAGCAATTTAACTAAATCGCTATCCTCTAAAAGCTGTGTATTTGCAAGATCTTGTAACTTTTTCAAAATTTGATGGTGATCCTGCGTTTTTTCTTGATAATAATCCTTAATTAATAACGCTGCCTCTGCTTCTAGGTCGGCTAGTAATTCTGTAAGTTGTAAACGAATTAACCTTCCTTCCGTTCCTAACTCATGAATGTAGCTCACTATTTCATTTTTAATACGCAGTACCATTTCAACACTATGTAAAACGTGAACTACCTCGGACATTGTAACGACCTCTTCAAATTCTAGAATGCCCAAATTCGTAATCCCATCATTCCATACAGCTTTATATTTTTCTAACGTTTGAATAGCTTGGTTTGCCTTTGTTAAAATTACACCTATATCTTTTAGTGTATAACGTAAGTTCCCTTGATATAGTGTAATTACGTTACGTCTTTGTGAAATAGCCACAACAAGGCTAGCCGTCTGCTTTGCTACACGCTCTGCCGTTCGGTGACGCATACCTGTTTCAATAGAATCAATGGATGGATCTGGAACTAATTGTGCATTTGCAATTAAAATTTTGCTCCCAGTTTCATTTAAAATAAGTGCCCCATCCATTTTTGCTAATTCATATAAACTAGCCGGTGAGAATGCACAATTAATGTGAAATCCTCCATCAACAATACTTTTAATCTGCTCATTATACCCAAGAACAATTAGCCCTCCAGTTTGCGCACGAAGTACGTTATCTATCCCTTCGCGTAGTGGTGTTCCTGGGGCAACAAGCTGTAGAATATTAATCATACTTTTGACACGTTGCTTGTTTTCCTCCATAACCTATCCTCCTAATGTCAAACGAAGCGCTTCTCCTAAATTAGAAACACCTACTACCTCAATCCCATCTGGAATTGTCCATCCTCCCAAATTTTTTCTAGGAATAATAGCACGTTGAAATCCTAATTTCGCTGCTTCTTGTACACGTTGTTCAATTCTTGATACTCTTCTTATTTCTCCAGTTAGGCCTACTTCTCCTATTACTGCATCGGCTGGTGCAGTAGCTTTATCTCTGAAACTTGAAGCAATACTTAAGGCGACAGCTAAATCGATTGCTGGTTCATCTAATTTCAAGCCACCCGCAACTTTTAAATATGCGTCTTGATTTTGCAACAATAAACCTGTTCTTTTTTCTAGCACTGCCATAATAAGTGAAACGCGGTTATGATCAATTCCCGTCGCCATTCTTCGAGGATTTCCAAAACTAGTAGGGGAGATTAATGCTTGTATTTCTACTAAAACCGGTCTTGTTCCTTCCATTGAAGCAACCACTGTGGATCCTGCAACTCCAACTGGACGTTCCTCAAGGAAAATTTCAGAAGGATTTAGTACTTCTGCAAGACCTAGTTCCTTCATTTCAAAGATACCCATTTCATTTGTGGAACCAAAACGGTTCTTCACAGCTCGCAAAATACGATATGTATGGTGACGATCTCCTTCAAAGTAAAGAACTGCATCAACCATATGTTCTAGCATACGTGGTCCTGCAATTGCCCCTTCTTTTGTCACATGTCCGACGATAAAAATAGGAATCCCTTTCGTCTTTGCAAGTTTCATTAATTCCGCTGTACATTCACGTACTTGCGTTACACTCCCTGGGGCTGACGTCACTTCAGGTAAATGTATCGTCTGAATGGAGTCAATAACAACAAAAGCTGGATTCATCTCTTCAATGTGCGCTGCAATTCTCTGTAAATCAGTCTCTGCTACAACAAATAGATTACTACCCTTTACATGCAAACGATCTGCACGAAGTTTGATCTGCTTTGCTGACTCCTCACCTGATATGTATAGTACATCATATGAAGAATCTGCTAATTGCGATGAAATTTGTAATAACAATGTTGATTTCCCAATCCCAGGATCTCCACCAATAAGTACTAAAGATCCATCTACAATCCCGCCACCAAGTACACGGTTAAACTCTTGAAATTTCGTTTCAATACGCGCCTCAGACTTTGTTTCTACCTCTGTTAAGCGTCTGGGTTTTGTTACTTCTGATTGAATTGCATTGGCATAATTAAGGCGTCTTGATGATACAACTGGTTCCATCTCTTCAACAAGCGTATTCCATTGACCACATCCAGGACATTTCCCCATATATTTTGGCGACTGATAACCACATTCTTGACATGTAAATTTTGTTTTCTTTTTAGCCATATCTTTTATAGTTCACTTCACTTTCATCTACAAACGTTTATCCTTCTCGTACAAGAAAGAGGGCTATCGCGTAGCCCTCTTTGTTTGTCTATACTTATTTTACCTTTTCCGCACTATGAATGACAAATGATTCTCCTTCTATATCAAAGATAACTTTTTGTCCTTTCTCAATAGCACCTTTTAACAGTTCTTCTGATAGTCTATCTTCTACATGTTTTTGAATTGCTCTACGAAGCGGACGAGCACCGTACTCTCGATCAAATCCTTTATCAGCAATTGCTGAAATTGCTCCTTCTGTTAAGTGCAATTCAATCTCTTGTTCTTTTAAGCGATTCACTAACTGATTCACCATAAGAGTTACAATTTCTTGAATATGTTTTTTCTCAAGCATATGGAACACGATAATTTCATCAATACGGTTTAAGAATTCTGGACGAAATGCTTTTTTCAATTCATCCATTACTTTACCTTTCATATCTGAATAATCGCGGCTCTCATCTTGTACGTTAAATCCAAGATGTTTATTACGTTTTAATGCGTCTGCACCAACATTAGACGTCATAATAACAATTGTATTACGGAAATCAACTGTACGTCCTTTAGAATCTGTTAAACGGCCATCTTCTAATACTTGTAGTAAAATATTAAACACATCAGGATGAGCTTTCTCTACTTCATCTAATAAGACAACTGAATATGGCTTACGACGAACTTTCTCTGTTAATTGTCCACCTTCTTCATATCCAACATATCCTGGAGGAGATCCAACTAAACGAGAAGTAGAATGCTTTTCCATGTACTCAGACATATCGATGCGGATCATTGCATCCTCATCACCGAACATAGATTCCGCTAATGCCCTTGCTAGTTCTGTTTTACCTACACCAGTAGGTCCTAGGAAAATAAATGAGCCAATTGGACGTTTCGGATCTTTTAATCCCGCTCTCGCACGACGAACAGCTTTTGCCACAGCTACAACTGCTTCATCCTGCCCAATTAAACGATCATGTAAAATTGATTCCAAGTTTAATAATTTATCTGTCTCTGTTTGTGCAAGTTTAGAAACTGGAATACGTGTCCATGTGGAAACGACATTTGCAATATCTTCTACTGTTACTTCTGAGTTTTCTTGTCCTTGTTTCTCTTTCCACTGACGCTTTGTATCTTCTAACTTTTCACGTAAACGTTGTTCCATATCACGTAAGGAAGCAGCTTTTTCAAATTCTTGGCTTTGTACAGATGCATCTTTTTCTTTTCTAATTTCCTCAAGCTTCACTTCAAGCTCTTTTAAGTTTGGCGGTGTTGTATAAGAACGTAAGCGCACTTTTGATGCAGCCTCATCAATTAAATCGATTGCTTTATCAGGTAAAAAACGGTCTGTAATGTAACGATCTGAAAGTTTTACAGCCGCATCGATTGCATGATCTGTAATAGATACGCGGTGATGCGCCTCATAACGGTCACGTAAACCTTTTAAAATTTGAACTGATTCTTCTAAGTTTGGTTCATCAACATGAATTGGTTGGAAACGTCTTTCTAATGCCGCATCCTTTTCAATATATTTACGATATTCGTCTAAAGTTGTTGCACCAATACATTGTAATTCACCACGTGCTAAAGATGGTTTTAAAATATTCGATGCATCAATTGCACCTTCCGCCCCGCCTGCACCAATTAACGTATGAAGCTCATCAATAAATAGAATGATGTTACCAGCTTGGCGAATCTCATCCATCACTTTCTTTAAACGATCCTCAAATTCACCACGATATTTTGTTCCAGCAACAACTGTACCCATATCTAATGTCATAACACGCTTATCTCTTAAAGTTTCAGGAACTTCATTATTTACAATTTGCTGTGCTAATCCTTCCGCAATTGCTGTCTTACCTACACCAGGTTCTCCAATTAATACTGGATTGTTTTTTGTTCTACGGCTTAACACTTCAATTACACGTTGAATTTCTTTACTACGTCCAATAACAGGATCTAAACGATTTTCACGTGCAACAACTGTTAAATCACGTGCTAGACTGTCAAGTGTAGGTGTATTCGCATTTGTTGAAGAACCACCCTGGTGACCTGAACTAGCTTCATTACTTCCAAGGAGTTGTAACACTTGTTGTCTTGCTTTATTTAGGCTTACACCTAAATTATTTAAAACGCGTGCTGCTACACCTTCACCTTCACGGATTAAACCAAGTAAAATATGTTCTGTTCCAACGTAGGAATGGCCTAGCTTACGAGCTTCGTCCATAGACAACTCAATAACTTTTTTAGCACGAGGTGTGTAATGTACTGTTTGAGAAGCTTCCGTTCCACGTCCAATTAATGCTTCTACCTCTTTTTGAACTTTCTCTGGACTTAATCCAAGAGCAATTAACGCTTTTGCTGCAATTCCTTCACCTTCGCGTACAAGCCCAAGTAAAATATGTTCTGTTCCAATATTATTATGCCCAATGCGAATTGCTTCCTCTTGAGATAAAGCTAATACTTTCTGTGCTCGTTCTGTAAATCTTCCAAACATCATAGAAATCGCCTCCTACTTGCGCTTAATTTTGTTCAATTCGTAATCGCTCACGGATTAAGGTTGCTCTTCGATAATCTCTTTCTTCTGGTCCTAAAGGTCCTCCTGCATATTGTTGCAAAATACCTGGCTGAGTAAGAACCATTAACTCAGTTAAAATATTTCTCGATATACCTTGTATATATCCTAAGTCAATACCAAGCCGTACATCTGATAAGCAAGTGGCTGCTTCTGCAGATTGAATTAAACGACTGTTAGCTAGTATTCCGTAAGAACGATATACTTTATCTTCAAGCTCAATGCTTGAATTTTGTACAATTAATTCTCTAGCCGTTTTTTCTTGATGGATGATTTGTTGAATGACACTCTTTAAATCTGCAATAATATCTTCTTCTGATTTCCCTAGTGTCATTTGATTTGACACTTGAAATATATTACCTAACGCTTCGCTACCTTCACCGTATATTCCTCTTACTACTAACCCTAATTTTTGAATTACTTGTATAATACGGTTAATTCTTTTCGTTAAAACCAGTCCCGGCAAATGAATCATTACCGAAGCCCTTAATCCTGTACCGACGTTAGTGGGGCAACTCGTAATATATCCAAGCGATTCATCAAAAGCATATTCAACCTGCTCCTCGATCCAATTATCTATTTGATTGGCACTTTGAAGCGCCTCTGATAACTGTAAACCTGAAAATAGGCACTGAATCCTAACATGATCCTCTTCATTAAGCATGATACTTATATGTTCACTTTCTGATAGTAGGCATGCTCCGTATTCTGTTCCTGCAAGATTTGGACTAATTAAATGCTTCTCAACTAAAACTCTCCTTTGAAGAGGATTTAATTCATTCATTTTTAATAGTTCAAACTCCCCAAAAGGTTCTACAGGTTTTTTTATAAACTTCTTCTTAAATAACTCATGAATCTGCTTAGCTTCTTCCTCGTTTTGCATAGTAGAGAATTGATATTTTTTAAAATTACGAGCCAAACGAATTCGACTACTTAAAACAATATCAGAATCAGGGCCATCTCCCTTCATCCATGGACTAATCGCTTCATTCATGATTCTGTCCAGTGACATAGAACTATTCCCCCTCTCTATGCTCACTAAGCTGATTTACAAGACCTCGAATTTTATCTCGTACTTCAGCCGCTTTCTCAAATTCCTCTTTCTGTACATATTGTTTCAGATTGAGTTTTAGTTCATCTAATTCTTTCTTTAAGTAGATATTTCCTTCTATACGTTTAGGAATTTTTCCACAATGATCCGTATGCCCACCGTGAAGACGTTTTAACAATGGTTTTAAATGCCCCTTAAATGTATCGTAACAAGAAGCACATCCAAAGCGTCCCACTTTTGTAAATTGTTCATATGTCATCTTACAATTCGGACATCTTGATATATTTGTATTTGAAAATGCATCTTGCCCTTCTTCAAACATTGCTGGTTCACTATGCAATAATCCGGCTAATAGGTCATGGAATGAAAAATTAGACTGCTGTGATTGAAAGAAAGACGTATAGCCACTTTGTTCTGCACATTGCTCGCAAAGATGAACTTCCGCCTTTTTTCCGTTGATTACTTTTGTATAATGTAAAGTTGCTGGTCTTATATTACAGTTTTGACAAGTCATCGCTATCCCCCACCTTTACAACAGGAACGATCTATCTCATGATACTTTTCATACATTACTAGATTGTTCTCTTTCCTTAATCCATTTAGTAAAAGCACATGTCATCTTTCAAAATCCCTACAATATTAAACTGCATTATCTTAGCTATCATTCTTAACAAAAGTTATATTTATTTATATTTCAGTGTTCTTAACATTGCGCATAATATTCGAGCCCTAAGTTCATCTCGAGAAGGAACATCCATTAATAATACAGAACGATCTAGTACGCTTAACATAAGTTTAGCTTCACGATTTGTTATAATCCCCTCTTCTATTAAACGTATAATCATACTTTCAGCATTTCCTTGTGCAACGCTATGATCAATCATATGAAGCATTTGATCAATAATGTCTATATCATCATGCAGTTTGACTTTTATAATGCGAATGTAACCTCCTCCACCTCGTTTACTTTCAACTACAAATCCTCTTTCTAACGTAAAACGGGTATTGATTACATAGTTGATTTGAGACGGCACACAATCGAATCGATCAGCGACCTCATTCCTCTTGATTTCAATCGCATTATTATTGCTTAAGTCAATAACTTGCTTTAGATATTTCTCAATGATATCAGATATATTTCTCATTTATCCGCCACCTTTATTGACTTTGACTATCTTTGACTTTAATTATATACGTATTAAAAAAATTTGCAACTCTTTTGCTTATTCACTATCCTAGCCACATTTCCCTGTCTTTAATCAAAAGGACGATTCTTTAAGTAAAGATTTTTTAAATTACTATGAATTGTAAAAAGAAACGCGAAAAAACACAAGTCAAAAGACTTGTGTTTTTATCTTGCTTGGCGACGTCCTACTCTCACAGGGACAAGGTCCCAACTACCATCGGCGCTAGAGAGCTTAACTTCCGTGTTCGGTATGGGAACGGGTGTGACCTCTCTGCCATCATCACCAAACTATGAAGGTATATTCCTTCAAAACTAGATAACATTTGCTTCATATTATATGGTTAAGTCCTCGATCTATTAGTATTCGTCAGCTCCACATGTCACCATGCTTCCACCTCGAACCTATCAACCTGATCATCTTTCAGGGATCTTACTAGCTTACGCTATGGGAAATCTCATCTTGAGGGGGGCTTCATGCTTAGATGCTTTCAGCACTTATCCCTTCCGCACATAGCTACCCAGCTATGCCCTTGGCAGAACAACTGGTACACCAGCGGTGCGTCCATCCCGGTCCTCTCGTACTAAGGACAGCTCCTCTCAAATTTCCTGCGCCCACGACGGATAGGGACCGAACTGTCTCACGACGTTCTGAACCCAGCTCGCGTACCGCTTTAATGGGCGAACAGCCCAACCCTTGGGACCGACTACAGCCCCAGGATGCGATGAGCCGACATCGAGGTGCCAAACCTCCCCGTCGATGTGGACTCTTGGGGGAGATAAGCCTGTTATCCCCGGGGTAGCTTTTATCCGTTGAGCGATGGCCCTTCCATGCGGAACCACCGGATCACTAAGCCCGACTTTCGTCCCTGCTCGACTTGTAGGTCTCGCAGTCAAGCTCCCTTATGCCTTTGCACTCTACGAATGATTTCCAACCATTCTGAGGGAACCTTTGGGCGCCTCCGTTACACTTTAGGAGGCGACCGCCCCAGTCAAACTGCCCACCTGACACTGTCTCCCGGGTCGATGAGACCCGTAGGTTAGAATTTCAATACAGTCAGGGCGGTATCCCACCAGCGCCTCCACCGAAGCTAGCGCTCCGGTTTCAATGGCTCCCGCCTATCCTGTACAAACTGTACCAAAATTCAATATCAGGCTACAGTAAAGCTCCACGGGGTCTTTCCGTCCTGTCGCGGGTAACCTGCATCTTCACAGGTACTATAATTTCACCGAGTCTCTGGTTGAGACAGTGCCCAAATCGTTACACCTTTCGTGCGGGTCGGAACTTACCCGACAAGGAATTTCGCTACCTTAGGACCGTTATAGTTACGGCCGCCGTTTACTGGGGCTTCAGTTCAGAGCTTCGCTTACGCTAACCCCTCTCCTTAACCTTCCAGCACCGGGCAGGTGTCAGCCCCTATACTTCGCCTTACGGCTTCGCAGAGACCTGTGTTTTTGCTAAACAGTCGCTTGGGCCTATTCACTGCGGCTTTCCGTTAAGAAAGCACCCCTTCTCCCGAAGTTACGGGGTCATTTTGCCGAGTTCCTTAACCAGAGTTCTCTCGCACACCTTAGGATTCTCTCCTCGCCTACCTGTGTCGGTTTGCGGTACAGGCACCTTTTATCTCGCTAGAAGCTTTTCTTGGCAGCGGGGAATCAAAGACTTCGCTCCATAAGGAGCTTCCCCATCACAGCTCAGCCTTCACGATAAGCGGATTTGCCTACTTATCAGCCTAACTGCTTGGACGTGCACAACCAATCGCACGCTTCTTCTATCCTTCTGCGTCCCTCCATTGCTCAAACGATAAAGAGGTGGTACAGGAATATCAACCTGTTGTCCATCGCCTACGCCTGTCGGCCTCGGCTTAGGTCCTGACTAACCCTGAGCGGACGAGCCTTCCTCAGGAAACCTTAGGCATTCGGTGGACGGGATTCTCACCCGTCTTTCGCTACTCATACCGGCATTCTCACTTCTAAGCGCTCCACCAGTCCTTCCGGTCTGACTTCACTGCACTTAGAACGCTCCCCTACCACTGATACCATTGGTATCAATTCGCAGCTTCGGTGGTGTATTTAGCCCCGGTACATTTTCGGCGCAGAGTCACTCGACTAGTGAGCTATTACGCACTCTTTAAATGGTGGCTGCTTCTGAGCCAACATCCTAGTTGTCTAAGCAACTCCACATCCTTTTCCACTTAATACACACTTTGGGACCTTAGCTGGCGATCTGGGCTGTTTCCCTCTTGACTACGGATCTTATCACTCGCAGTCTGACTCCTAAGGATAAGTCATTGGCATTCGGAGTTTGACTGAATTCGGTAATCCGATGAGGACCCCTAGTTCAATCAGTGCTCTACCTCCAAGACTCTTACACTTAAGGCTAGCCCTAAAGCTATTTCGGGGAGAACCAGCTATCTCCAGGTTCGATTGGAATTTCTCCGCTACCCACACCTCATCCCCGCACTTTTCAACGTGCGTGGGTTCGGGCCTCCATTCAGTGTTACCTGAACTTCACCCTGGACATGGGTAGATCACCTGGTTTCGGGTCTACGACCACGTACTAAACGCCCTATTCAGACTCGCTTTCGCTGCGGCTCCGCCTCTTCAGCTTAACCTCGCACGGGATCGTAACTCGCCGGTTCATTCTACAAAAGGCACGCCATCACCCATTAACGGGCTCTGACTATTTGTAGGCACACGGTTTCAGGATCTCTTTCACTCCCCTTCCGGGGTGCTTTTCACCTTTCCCTCACGGTACTGGTTCACTATCGATCACTAGGGAGTATTTAGCCTTGGGAGATGGTCCTCCCAGATTCCGACGGAATTTCACGTGTTCCGCCGTACTCAGGATACATTCAAGAGAGAACGA
>NZ_JBBOTR010000001.1:85000-87500 GCF_038005725.1 Bacillus sp. FSL R12-0074 | reverse complement strand
CATGTCATACTGAAAATTGGAGCGGAAGACGGGATTCGAACCCGCGACCCCAACCTTGGCAAGGTTGTATTCTACCACTGAACTACTTCCGCAAGACATGTTTGAGTTATTTTATTAAAAGTGCGGGTGAAGGGAGTCGAACCCCCACGCCAAAGGCGCTAGATCCTAAGTCTAGTGCGTCTGCCAATTCCGCCACACCCGCATATTTCATTAAAATGGTGAGCCATGAAGGATTCGAACCTTCGACCCTCTGATTAAAAGTCAGATGCTCTACCAACTGAGCTAATGGCTCGTACAATTAAAAACTGGTGCCGACTAGAGGACTTGAACCCCCAACCTACTGATTACAAGTCAGTTGCTCTACCAATTGAGCTAAGTCGGCTAAATGGTGGAGGATGACGGGATCGAACCGCCGACCCCCTGCTTGTAAGGCAGGTGCTCTCCCAGCTGAGCTAATCCTCCGAATTGCCTGGCAACGTCCTACTCTCACAGGGACAAGGTCCCAACTACCATCGGCGCTAGAGAGCTTAACTTCCGTGTTCGGTATGGGAACGGGTGTGGCCTCTCTGCCATCATTACCAGACTGTATTCATTTAAGACAAGAATTATTATAACTTATTAACTTTTGAAAGTCAACAAGTTTTTTATATTCTTTCAAAACTAGATAACATTGCTTCATATTATATGGTTAAGTCCTCGATCTATTAGTATTCGTCAGCTCCACATGTCACCATGCTTCCACCTCGAACCTATCAACCTGATCATCTTTCAGGGATCTTACTAGCTTACGCTATGGGAAATCTCATCTTGAGGGGGGCTTCATGCTTAGATGCTTTCAGCACTTATCCCTTCCGCACATAGCTACCCAGCTATGCCCTTGGCAGAACAACTGGTACACCAGCGGTGCGTCCATCCCGGTCCTCTCGTACTAAGGACAGCTCCTCTCAAATTTCCTGCGCCCACGACGGATAGGGACCGAACTGTCTCACGACGTTCTGAACCCAGCTCGCGTACCGCTTTAATGGGCGAACAGCCCAACCCTTGGGACCGACTACAGCCCCAGGATGCGATGAGCCGACATCGAGGTGCCAAACCTCCCCGTCGATGTGGACTCTTGGGGGAGATAAGCCTGTTATCCCCGGGGTAGCTTTTATCCGTTGAGCGATGGCCCTTCCATGCGGAACCACCGGATCACTAAGCCCGACTTTCGTCCCTGCTCGACTTGTAGGTCTCGCAGTCAAGCTCCCTTATGCCTTTGCACTCTACGAATGATTTCCAACCATTCTGAGGGAACCTTTGGGCGCCTCCGTTACACTTTAGGAGGCGACCGCCCCAGTCAAACTGCCCACCTGACACTGTCTCCCGGGTCGATGAGACCCGTAGGTTAGAATTTCAATACAGTCAGGGCGGTATCCCACCAGCGCCTCCACCGAAGCTAGCGCTCCGGTTTCAATGGCTCCCGCCTATCCTGTACAAACTGTACCAAAATTCAATATCAGGCTACAGTAAAGCTCCACGGGGTCTTTCCGTCCTGTCGCGGGTAACCTGCATCTTCACAGGTACTATAATTTCACCGAGTCTCTGGTTGAGACAGTGCCCAAATCGTTACACCTTTCGTGCGGGTCGGAACTTACCCGACAAGGAATTTCGCTACCTTAGGACCGTTATAGTTACGGCCGCCGTTTACTGGGGCTTCAGTTCAGAGCTTCGCTTACGCTAACCCCTCTCCTTAACCTTCCAGCACCGGGCAGGTGTCAGCCCCTATACTTCGCCTTACGGCTTCGCAGAGACCTGTGTTTTTGCTAAACAGTCGCTTGGGCCTATTCACTGCGGCTTTCCGTTAAGAAAGCACCCCTTCTCCCGAAGTTACGGGGTCATTTTGCCGAGTTCCTTAACCAGAGTTCTCTCGCACACCTTAGGATTCTCTCCTCGCCTACCTGTGTCGGTTTGCGGTACAGGCACCTTTTATCTCGCTAGAAGCTTTTCTTGGCAGCGGGGAATCAAAGACTTCGCTCCATAAGGAGCTTCCCCATCACAGCTCAGCCTTCACGATAAGCGGATTTGCCTACTTATCAGCCTAACTGCTTGGACGTGCACAACCAATCGCACGCTTCTTCTATCCTTCTGCGTCCCTCCATTGCTCAAACGATAAAGAGGTGGTACAGGAATATCAACCTGTTGTCCATCGCCTACGCCTGTCGGCCTCGGCTTAGGTCCTGACTAACCCTGAGCGGACGAGCCTTCCTCAGGAAACCTTAGGCATTCGGTGGACGGGATTCTCACCCGTCTTTCGCTACTCATACCGGCATTCTCACTTCTAAGCGCTCCACCAGTCCTTCCGGTCTGACTTCACTGCACTTAGAACGCTCCCCTACCACTGATACCATTGGTATCAATTCGCAGCTTCGGTGGTGTATTTAGCCCCGGTACATTTTCGGCGCAGAGTCACTCGACTAGTGAGCTATTACGCACTCTTTAAATGGTGGCTGCTTCTGAGCCA
>NZ_JBBOTR010000001.1:32500-80000 GCF_038005725.1 Bacillus sp. FSL R12-0074 | reverse complement strand
TACCAAGCTGCATGCTTTCTCATCTCTCTTACGGCAACATTTTCGTTCTTTAAATCGATAAGACGATCTAGATGCAACATACATACATCAATTTTCTCACGCACTGTTGGTTCCGGCATTAACTCACCTGTCTCTAAATACTTTACCGTACGATAAATCATCCACGGATCTCCAAGAGCAGCGCGACCAATCATAACACCATCTACACCAATTTCATCAAGCATACGCTTTGCATCTTGTGGTGTTTCGACATCACCATTTCCGATAACCGGAATATTTACAGCCCGCTTTACTTGTTTAATAATATTCCAATCCGCTTTACCTTCATACATTTGCACTCGTGTACGCCCATGAACCGCTATCGCTTGTCCACCAGCACGCTCAACAGCTCTAGCATTTTCTATTGCGAAAATATGTTCTTCATCCCAACCAATACGCATTTTAACTGTAACTGGCTTTTCAACAGCATCTACAACCGCCGCTACCATCTCATATATTTTATTTGGGTCTAAAAGCCACTTTGCTCCTGCATCACACTTAGTGATTTTCGGTACTGGGCACCCCATATTAATATCAATAATGTCTGCTGTCGTATATTTATCTACGTATTTCGCAGCATCTACAAGAGTTTCTTTCTCTCCACCAAAAATTTGTAAACTTAATGGCTTTTCTCTCTCATCGATATATAACATATCTAATGTTCTTTTGTTATTAAGTAATATTGCCTTATCACTTACCATTTCAGCACAAACTAAACCTGCACCAAATTCCTTTACCGTCAAACGGAATGCAGAGTTACACACTCCCGCCATCGGTGCTAGTACAACTGGATTTTTCATCTCAATATTTGCAATCTTTAACACCCGACTTACTCCTTCCTTTACGGTCACTTCGGCATCAATTCGTCTATTGAAACGTTTAATGTTTTAGCGACTTCTACTACAAAATCTTGGGAAGGTGATCTATTGCCCCTCTCAACTTCACCTAAAACCGATACAGATACCCCTAATTCTTTCGCAAAACCTTCTTGCGTATAGCCTTTTAGCTTTCGAAAAGCACGAATGCGTCTTCCCCATTTTTCTGCTTCCATACCGTTACTCCCTCTCGCCTTTTCATTTCTTCTACTTGTGAACGTGAAATGTTTTGTTTTATATCTTGATTAATCTCTAACAACGGAACGATAACAAAAGCTCTTTCAAACATCCGCGGATGCGGAACAATCAGATTCTCTGCTTCAATATTTTCTTGATTATATAGTAAAATGTCAAGGTCGATGGTCCTCGGGCCCCATCTAATTTCCCTTTTTCTTCCTAGGTCATTCTCTACCTTTTGTGTTACTTTCAATAATTCTTGCGGTGATAAATTGGTAGAAATTTTTATAACTAAATTTAAAAAGCAATTTTGGTCAGTATAGCCAACCGGATCAGTTTCATATACAGACGAAACATCATCAACTTGGATATGCTGGTTTTTATTTAAAAACTGAATTGCTTCAGTTAAATAAGTATAACGCTCCCCAATATTGGAACCTAATGCAATGTACGCTATATTATTCATGGACGTTCTCTCGTAATTTCTACCGCTACAGCACGATAATGTCCCGGTATCGGCGGATCCGGTTTAATTACCTTAATTGTACACTGTGAAATACTCTCATACTGTTTCAATATATCTGTAGCGATATTTTCAGCGATACTCTCTACAAGCTTATACGTTCTACCTTCAACCACTTTTCTACATAGTTCGAAAAGCTCCCCGTAATTGACAGAATACTCTAAGTCGTCACTTTCTCCTGCACGTTTTAAATCCAACTCCACCGTTAAATCCACTTTAAATCTCTGACCCAATTTATTTTCTTCTGGGAATACACCATGATAACCGTAAAACTCCATATCATGGATATAAATTTTATCCAATTACTTTGCCCCCTTACCAATCATCGCGTCCATCATCTTAGCCATACGCGCCATTTCTTTCACATCATGAACACGGATAAACTCACAGCCCTTTTCAATACCAAGACAAACGGTAGCTCCCGTTCCTTCAAGACGTTCCTCCACTGGCAAATCTAACACATGGCCAATAAAGGACTTTCTTGAAGTACCTAAGAGAACTGGGTAACCAAGTACATTTAACTGTTCTAAATTGCGCATCGCTTCTAAATTTTGCTCAGGTGTTTTCGCAAAACCGATACCTGGGTCTAAAATAATATTCTCATCTCGCACACCAGCATCTTTAGCAATTTTAATACTTTCATACAAATCAGCAATCATATCGGCCATTAAATTGCGATAATTCATATTATCTCGGTTATGCATTAAGATAATGGGCACATCATAATAGGCTGCAACTTCAGCAATCCTCGGTTCCGCCTTCGCTCCCCAAATATCATTAATAATATGAGCACCAGCTTCAATCGCTTGTTTCGCAACCTCAGCTTTATACGTATCAATAGAAATAGGTAGCTTTACTTCTTTTGACACTGCCTGAATCATTGGAACAACTCGCTTTATTTCCTCTTCTACTGAAACTTTAGCGAAACCCGGGCGGGTAGATTCGCCGCCAATATCAATAATATGGGCACCTTCACTTTTCATTTCTTTCGCATGTCGCACCGCAGCATCTACTTCGTTGTAACTCCCACCATCAGAAAATGAATCTGGCGTTACATTTAAAATCCCCATAATTAATGTCTTTTCATTTAAGTTCAATGTATATTCGCCGCAGCGCAAATCATAATCCCACTTCAAACTACACATCTCCTCTTCGCAATTCATTTCTGCTCCACAATTTCTCTCTCTGCACTCCATAAAGATCCATAAGTCTTTTTGTAACCACTCCCACTTTACCCGGGAAATCTTTCTCCTCTATACGATAAAGGGGGACAATCTCTTGAATAGAGTTCGTTACGAACACTTCATCCGCTGAAAGCAATTCATCTTTTGTAAAGAAACCTTCCTTTACTTCTATATCTAGCTCTTCAGCAGCCTTTATAATAAACGCACGAGTGATTCCGTTTAAAATCCCTGTTTCTAATGAAGGAGTATATAAAATATCTCCTTTAACAAAAAAGAGATTCGAAACAATACCCTCTGCAACATAACCTGTTTCGGTAAGAAAAATACCTTCCTTATTCACAACATTTCCAATTTCGCGTTTCCCTAAAATATTATTTAAATAATGATGGGACTTCAAGCGAAATGCACCCTCTGGTGTATTTCTCACTTGTTTTAAAATAACTCCTTCTTTTTCCACTACATTCCCTGGAGATGCTAAAGATTTTATAAAAACAATAACAGACGGTTCTTCATATACTTCCGTTTGTAATCCTATTTCATCTATACCCGCCGATACATTTAAGCGCACATATGCATGCTTTAACCCATTCTTAACAAGTAGATTCTTTAAAATAAGCATCACTTCATCTTTTGTCATTGTCCATTTGATTTGCAATATATCGAGCGCATCCATTAAGCGTTCATAATGATCATCCAATAAAAAGGGATGACCATTATAAATACGAAATGTCTCAAAAACCCCAAGTCCATATAGGTAACCGTGGTCATAAGGAGAAATTTTCGCTTCACTCGCTTCTACATACGCGCCATTTACGTAAATTAACACGATTTCACACTTGGGCTATATTTGCGAATGAAATTCTGTAGCAATTCTTTCCCGTGAGAAGTCATAATAGATTCCGGATGGAATTGTACCCCTTCAATCGGCAACGTTTTATGACGAAGCGCCATAATTTCACCTTCTTCAGTCCAAGATGTTATCTCTAAACAATTCGGTAACGTCTCTTTTTTAACGATAAGAGAGTGATAACGTGTCGCGGTAAATGGATTTGGGATATCAGAAAAAATCGTCTGCCCATCATGATGCATTAAAGATGTTTTTCCATGCATCAAACGCTCTGCCCTGACAACATCCCCTCCAAATACTTGCGCAATTGATTGATGTCCAAGACAGACCCCAAAAATCGGAAGCTTACCTGCAAAATATTTAATAACCTCCATACTGATTCCCGCCTCATTAGGACTACATGGACCTGGCGAAATCATTAAAAAATCTGGTTTCATATTCTCAATATCCGAAATAGTCACTTCATCATTACGCTTAACAACAAGCTCTTGTCCAAGTTCTCCAAGAAACTGCACTAAATTAAATGTAAAAGAATCATAATTATCAATCATTAATATCATTTCTCTCACCTAACCGTTTCTTCGCTACTTTCTTTTGCACGCCATAAAGCGATTGCTTTTTTTAACGACTCTTTATATTCATTTTTTGGATTTGAATCAATTACAATACCCGCTCCAGCTTGCACATGCGCTTGTCCATCTTTAGCAAGTAGTGTTCGGATTATAATATTCAATTCCGTATCTCCAGAATAACCAATCCAACCAATTGACCCTGTATAAATTCCTCGGCGAACAGGTTCTAATTCTTCAATAATTTCCATCGTACGTATTTTCGGGGCACCGGTAATTGTCCCACCAGGAAATACAGCCTTCACCAAATCGAAAGCATCTTTATCTGCTTCCACCTCACCACGCACATTAGAAACAATATGCATAACGTGTGAGTACTTTTCAATTACCATAAATTCATCTACTTCAACAGTGCCATATTTACAAACCCGGCCCAAGTCATTTCGTTCTAAATCCACAAGCATTACATGCTCTGCTCTTTCCTTTTCATTTTCAATTAATTCTTTCGCTAATTCTTCATCCTCTTGCTCACTTGCTCCTCGAGAGCGCGTACCAGCAATCGGTCTTGTACTCACTTCTTTTCCTTGCTTTTTAATTAGCAATTCAGGCGAAGCACTAACAATTTGAAAATCTCCAAACTCCAAGTAACCCATATATGGAGATGGATTAATTTCACGAAGACTTGTATATATTTCTAGTGGATGTGTTTGTAATGTTCTTTCTTGTCTTGTCGACAAGTTTACTTGAAACACATCACCCGCTCCAATATATTCTTGAATACGTTCAACGGCCTTCATAAAGCCCTCTTCCGTAAAAGCGACTGCTTCATTTTTCTTTTCAGGAGATTCAAACGGCATAGTCACTTCGGGGGCTTCTTTCATCCAAAGACCCTTCCATTCATTTAATCGTTCTTCTGCCTCTTCACACTCATCTACATAATGCGTAATAATCCATAATACTCTCTCCTGTTGATCATACACAAACACGTCATCAAATAACAAAAAGAATATGTCAGGTATATTAATATCATCCTTCGCAAGAGACGAAAGTTTTTCAATATAACGGATACAATCATAACTAAAGTATCCAATTGCCCCACCTTGAAAAGGTGGGTACTCCGGATTATAATCCGTTTTCCATTTCTCCATATACGCTTGCATTAAATCTAACGGATTCCCTCGCTTTATTGTTTCCTTACCACTTTCACTTATATGTAACGTCTCATTCTTACCCTGAATTACCGCTACTGGATCCAGCCCAACAATATTATAACGACCACCACGTCCACTTTCTAACAAAATATGTTGCGGCTTATCCTGAGAAAGAAATTTATATTGCTTAAAGAAATCTAACTGATATGGAATAGAAAGCGCTAAAGATTTTCTTCTTTGCATATCAACACCCCGTCTTCTGTTATCCCACCCTCTTAAGCCAATCAAATCAAACTACATAAAATTATTTATATAGAGAATGATTATACTTGAGGGCTAGTGAAAATAAATTAATTATACTACTTCTTATTTTACATGAAGTTTTCTAGTCATTCACTCTTTTCCTTTTTCCAATCAAAAAAGAAAAAGCATCCTTTTTTAAGGATGCTTTTCAAATCACATTCACTTATGACTCAAATTGATAAAGTGGTGTACTTAAATAACGTTCACCGTTACTTGGGATAATAACAAGTACCTTTTTCCCTTTACCTAATTTCTTCGCAACTTCTGTCGCTGCATAAACGACTGCTCCCGAAGAGATACCAACTAAAATACCTTCTTCTTTAGCCACTCTTCTCGCATATTCGAACGCTTGCTCCGTTTTCACTTGAATAATTTCATCATATACCTCTACATCCAATGTCTCCGGAACAAACCCCGCTCCAATTCCTTGGATCTTATGTGGTCCTGGCTTTCCACCAGATAATACTGGTGAATCCGCAGGTTCTACCGCGTAAATTTTGATATCTTTATAAGCCTCTTTCAGCACTTCACCGGCACCTGTAATTGTTCCACCTGTACCAATACCTGCGATAAAAGCATCTAATTGATCCCCCATCTGTTCAACAATTTCTGGGCCTGTTGTTATACGATGGATTTCTGGATTCGCTTGATTTTGGAACTGTTGTGGTATAAAGTACCCATGTTCTTCTGCTAATTCAGTTGCCTTTCGAATTGCTCCGCCCATTCCTTCAGGTCCTGGAGTCAATACTAATTCAGCACCGTAAGCGCGTAATAAATTACGACGCTCAATACTCATTGTTTCTGGCATTACTAAAATTGCCTTATATCCTTTAGCAGCTGCTACCATCGCTAAGCCAATACCTGTGTTACCACTTGTCGGCTCAATGATTGTATCGCCCTCTTTTAATAATCCTTTATTTTCAGCATCTTCAATCATAGCTAACGCGATACGATCTTTAACACTGCTCCCCGGATTCATAAATTCTAATTTTAAGTATACATCTGCGCTGTCTGATTCTACGATGCGGTTCAACTTAACGATCGGCGTTTTCCCGATTAATTCTGAAACTGATTGTGCCACTCGCATTCCTGTCACTCCTAACACCGAGTATTTTTATTGGTTTTATCTATATTTAGATTTTGTCAGAAAATTCCCTGTTTGTCAATCTATTTGGGCGGCTGATTCTCCACCTAAACTTCTTTATTACAGCTTCTCAATTAGACTTGTAATATCTTCTTTAGCGAATTTATGTCGTTCATTACAGAAGTGACAGTGAACTTCCGTCTCTTCTTCTTCTGCACGAATTTGTTCTAACTCCGCTTTACCTAAACTAATTAGCACACTTTCAATACGCTCACGTGAACATGTACAATTAAATTGAACATCCATTGTTTCTAGCACTTTCACTTTATCTTCTCCAAGCACTTCATACAGTAATTCTTCTGGAGAAAGACCTTGTTCGATTAATTGTGATACTGGCGGGATTTGTTGAAGACGCTCTTCAATAAATGAAATTGTTTCTTCCTGCGCACCTGGCATAATTTGAAGAATGAATCCACCCGCCGCTAATACGCTATCATCTCCATTTACAAGAACACCAACACCTACAGAAGAAGGTGTCTGCTCAGAAACCGCGAAATAATATGTGAAATCTTCCCCTAGTTCTCCTGAAACAATGGGAGATTGACCAATAAACGGTTCACGCATACCGATATCTTTAATTACCGTTACAAATCCTTCTGTACCTACCGCTTGATATACACGTAATTTTCCTTGTTCCGTTCCTTCAAAATCAACATGCGGATTCGTTACATAACCACGTACATCCCCATTTGCATGAGCATCGACTAAGATAGGACCAATCGGACCGTTACCCTCTACTTTAATCGTTAACTTCTGCTCGCCTTTTAACATAGCACCCATCATTGTACCCGCAGTTAAAGAACGACCAAGTGCCGCTGAAGCTGTTCTCCATGTATCATGACGCTTTTGCGCCTCACTTACTGTATTTGTTGTACGTACACTATAAGCACGAACCTCTCCATTAAACGCTAACGCTTTTACTAAATAATCTTTCATACTTATTTATTCACCCTTCTCATGTTGTAAATTTGCATTACGCTCATATAACATATACAAACCTTTTAACGTTAAAAACGGATCTACAATATCAATTACATTTGATTCTTCTGAAATTAATTTTGCTAATCCACCTGTTGCAATAACTTTCGGTTCTTGCTTAGCTTCTTCCTTCATACGCTTAACAATACCTTCCACTTGTCCAACGTATCCATAAAGAATACCTGATTGCATTGCACTTACTGTATTCTTCCCGATAACACTACCCGGTTTTGTAATTTCAATACGAGGAAGCTTTGCTGCCCTGCTATATAAAGCCTCTGCCGAAATCATAATTCCTGGCGTAATGACGCCACCCATATAATGCTTCTCTTCGTTAATATAACAATATGTAGTAGCCGTACCAAAATCAACAATAATAAGCGGACTTCCATATAAGTGGATTCCTGCTACTGCATTTACAATTCGGTCCGCGCCTACTTCACGTGGATTTTCATATTTAATATTCAAGCCAGTTTTTATCCCAGGCCCCACTACAAGCGGTTTAATTTTAAAATACTTTTCACACATACGCTCTAAAGCGAACATAATTGGCGGTACGACTGAAGACACAATAATACCTTTCACATCTTCAAAAGAAAGACCTTCATGCTCAAGTAACTGCTTTACAAGCATCCCATACTCATCTTCTGTTTTATGACGATCTGTTTCCATGCGCCAATGCTGACGAAGTTCTCCCTCTTCAAACACACCTAGTACCGCATTTGTGTTCCCTACATCCAATACAAAAATCATATTCTCACCACTTATCTTATTTAATCTATATTTGCGCAGTATGTATAAAACTTATAAAAACATCATATCACACATACTTATATAATCAGTTTTTCTATACTCATCATTGTACAAAAAGATTACTCTCTATTTCAATTTTTAATACTAGTTTCATTCAATTTTTTTTGCCACTTAAATTCATTCCACAAAAAAAAGGAGCGACTATTGTCACTCCTTTTTTTCTTACTTATCTTCTGTATCTTCATCGTCTTTCTTCATATTGATGTTTACTTTCACATCATCTGAAGATGTTGGACGCTCAGGTAATCTGCCATAATCATATAAATGATTAATTTGCTCTGCATCTAATGTTTCTACTTCAAGTAACGTTTTCGCGATAATATCAAGCTTATCTCGTTTTTCAGTAAGAATTTGTTTCGCACGAGCATAACAGTCTTTAATAATTATTTGCATTTCCACATCAATTTCATGCGCGATTGCATCACTGTAGTTTTGTTCTGAATGGAAGTCTCTTCCTAAGAATACCTGACCACCTTGTGAGCTACCAAATTGCATCGGTCCAAGCTTATCACTCATCCCGAATTCTGTAACCATACGTCTTGCAATACCAGTCGCACGTTGGAAGTCGTTGTGAGCACCTGTACTTGCTTCACCAAATACAATCTCCTCAGCTACTCGACCACCAAGTAAACCAGTGATTTTATCAAGTAACTCTGGTTTTGTCATGAAGTAACGATCTTCCTTCGGAAGCATTACCGCATATCCACCAGCTTGACCACGAGGGACAATTGTTACTTTATGAACGATATCTGCTTCATCAAGGACAACACCAATTACAGTATGGCCAGCCTCATGGAATGCAACGATATTACGTTCTTTTTCAGAGATAACGCGACTTTTCTTAGCTGGACCTGCAATAACACGATCCGTCGCTTCATCGATGTCACTCATATCAATTTTCTTCTTATCTTGACGCGCAGCTACTAAAGCAGCTTCGTTTAATAAGTTTTCAAGATCGGCACCAGAGAATCCTGGTGTACGAGTTGCAATTGCTCTTAAATTGACATTCTCATCAAGCGGTTTATTACGAGCGTGTACCTTAAGTACAGCTTCACGACCATTTACATCTGGACGATCTACTGTAATTTGACGGTCAAAACGACCTGGACGTAATAACGCTGGATCAAGAATATCAGGACGGTTTGTCGCAGCGATGATAATAATACCTTCGTTTGCACCGAATCCATCCATTTCAACAAGCAATTGGTTCAACGTTTGTTCACGCTCATCATGACCACCGCCAAGACCCGCGCCACGTTGACGTCCTACTGCATCAATTTCATCAATGAAAATGATACAAGGAGCATTTTTCTTTGCATTTTCAAATAAATCACGTACACGGGATGCACCGACACCGACGAACATCTCTACGAAGTCAGAACCACTAATAGAGAAGAACGGAACGCCTGCTTCACCTGCAACAGCACGTGCTAGTAAAGTTTTACCTGTACCTGGAGGTCCCACTAATAGAACACCCTTCGGAATACGGGCACCAACTTCAGCGAACTTACGAGGGTCTTTCAAGAATTCAACTACCTCAACAAGTTCTTGTTTCTCTTCATCCGCTCCAGCAACATCTCTGAAACGAATTTTTTTCTTTTCATCATTGTATAGCTTCGCCTTACTTTTCCCGAAGTTCATAACACGGCTACCGCCGCCCTGAGCTTGGTTTAATAAGAAGAAGAATAAAATGAAAATAATGACAAACGGAATGATAGAAGTAAAGAACGTTACCCAAGCACTTGTTTCTTCTGCTGGTTGATACTTAACTTCAGCCCCTTGCGCTTTATCATTAATTTTCTTTTGTAATTCCTCAGTATTTGGTGCATAAGTAACAAATTGTTCTCCTTGGCTAGAAGTCTTGAATTGTCCCTTTACCTCAAACACACCATTTTTCGGTTGAAGCTGCACATTACGCACTTCACCTTTTTCAAGTTGAGTAATGAATTTATCGTAGCTAACTGATGTCGTTTTTTGCGTCGAACCATTAAAATAGCTCACGATTCCAATTACTACTAAGAATATCAGTAAATAAAAGATGGTATTACGGAAGATACGATTCATTCCTAACCTCCTCTCACGGCATAAACACTATAGTAAATCGTAACATAAAAAAAATTTCCTATACAATTGTAACGCCTATATTTAATTAATTTGAGTAAACACTTGGTTTTAATACTCCTACATAAGGAAGATTACGGTACTGCTCTTTATAATCTAATCCATATCCTACAACAAATTCATGAGGAACAGTAAATCCAACATAATCTGCTTTCAGATCAACCTTACGGCCTGTTGGCTTATCTAATAAAGTAACAATTTTTACAGATTTCGCTTTACGATATTTAAACAGATCCACTAAATAGCTTAGTGTAAGACCGCTATCAATAATATCTTCAACGATTAAAATATCGCGACCTTCTACCGAAGTATCAAGATCTTTTAAGATTTTTACTTCGCCTGTCGAAACTGTAGAGTGACCGTAGCTAGATACAGCCATAAAATCCATTTCAAGATATGTATCTGTTCTCTTTAATAAATCTGCCATAAATGGCATTGCACCCTTTAGTACACCAATCGCAAGAGGTACTGTATTTTTGTAATCCTCTGCAATAACTGCACCTAGTTCGTGCACCTTTTCTTGTATTTGTTCTTCAGAAATTAATACTTTTTCGATATCTTGATTCATCATTTCATTATCCTCCCGGAAGACTCCTTGCTTTTGTAGTGAATAATCATGTATTTACCCTTCTTTGCTAGCTCTTTCGAAGTAGCAAACGCAGATCGTTTCAACAAGGGTACCCAAATAATATTTCCACTTGCGTCACAAACGATCGGCCATTCTTCTCTTTTTTCTTTTGGTACTTTCGCTTCGATAAAAACAGCTTTTATCTTTTTTGTACCATCCATACCTTGCATTGACATGCGATCTCCATTTTCCCTAGACCGAATACGAAGTGGATACGATATATCATTATACTTAGCAACAAATACTGTTTCATTCATGTTACTCGGTATATCTTCGCTCACCTCTGTTACAAGTTTATCCCCATTCGGCAATATAATTGTCCCAGGTACTGATAAATCTTGCGAAAAAGGAGAAACAATTTCTTGTTTAAATCCAAAACCACATTCTTCGTATGTGCGAACAATTTTCAAACCACCTGGAAAATCTAGTGAACCTGAAGGTTGTGCCCGCTTAAAAAATTCAATCACCTTGTCAATATGTATAGAAGAAAGCGAAGATGGAATCTTATATTCATAAAGATAGTTTAATATTAGTTGAATCCCTCTTCTTTGTAAAGGCATAGACATGGATTCAAAGGCAGGAATTGATAAGCTAATTTGTTTATCGCTTTTTTTTGTAATTACTTTATTCATTTTCTCAAAAGCTAATTCCTGCAAATAAGCCTCATCCTCTTGCATCTGCACGCTAAATTTTTGAAATTTCTCATGCATTTGTGGATTTTCTTCTTTCAAATAAGGAAGGACATATTTACGTAATCGATTCCTTGTATATACTTCTTTTTTATTACTCGGATCTATACGCGGAATAACTTTTAATTTATTACAGTAATCAACAATTTCTTCCTTAGTTACCCCAAGTAACGGCCTAATTAAATATCCATTATGAAAAGATCGCTTCACTGCAATTCCTGCGTATCCTTTCGGAGTACTCCCTCGTACAAGGCGCATTAAAATCGTCTCTACTTGATCATCTCCATGGTGACCAAGAGCTACATATCTCGCATCATATTTCTTCATTATTCTTTCCAAAAATGCATATCTGCATTCTCTAGCTGCAACTTGTGCATTCATTCCATATTGCTGTTGATATTGCGACACATTAATCCTTAGCGTTTCACAAATAACTCCTAGCTCTTTGCAGAGACCCTGTACAAACTGTAAATCCTCATAAGATTCATTACCTCTAAACATATGGTCCACATGTGCTACTACAATTTCTAGCTGTTTTTCTGCCCTTTTTTCTAACAAATAATATAAAAGAGCCAAAGAGTCAGGACCACCAGAAACCCCTACAACAATTGTTGAATGTTTCTTTAATACATCATGCTGCTTTACAAAGTCATCTACTTTTTCAACAAATGCATCTTTCAACTTCGCAATCACCTTTCATTAAACAAGAACAACAACATTAGTTACCTTGTATATAATGGTACAACTTTTACAAACATTGTGCAAAAAAAAGATGTACAAAATCCATATTTTTATCTTACATCCCTCCTGTATATTTAACAAAGTAATCACATTACCTTTTTAATCAAAAAAACCTAGGCATCTACCTAGGTTTTTTGATTATTTTATTGCGCCTGCATTCCTACTATTGGAATCGTAGCCCACTTCGGCATATTTTTCTTTACTTTCGCCACCACAATAGTCATATCATCATTTATATAACCATCACCAGAGCGAATTACTTCTTCCATAATAATATCAGCGATTTCCTGTGGGTCCTCTGTTTGTAGTTCTTTAATTTTACGTTTTATCCATAATTCGTGATTCTCCACATGTTGCGCTCCCTCAAAGATGCCGTCACTCATCATGATAAGAAGATCACCCGTTTTTAATTGCTCACCAACCACATCAACTTCAACATCTTCAATGATTCCCATCGGCAAATTACTTGCCTCAATTTTCAAAATATTATTTCCGCGTTTAACAAAACTCGGCGTCGATCCAATCTTTAAAAACTTCGCACTCGCATCCCGCAAATCTACCATAGCCAAGTCAAGCGTTGTATACATCTCCTCTGTCGTCCTTAAAGAAAGAATCGAATTGATGGACTTAATCGCTATTTCTTCATCAATACCTGATTGAAGTATCTTTTGTAATAATTTTACCGTTTCCCTACTCTCCATATGAGCCCTTTGTCCATTTCCCATACCATCACTAATCGCAAGTGCATATTTACCAACACTCAAATCCATCATCGCGTAGGAATCACCTGAAATAAACCCACCACCTTTTGCAGCTGTGGCCAATCCTGTATCAAGAGAATATGTCTTCGCTGAACCAAATGATATTAAACTGTGCCCATTTGGATATGAGGATTTCTCTTCATGCTTAACGACGATATTCTCTTTTAAAATATCTGAAAGCATTGGAGCAACCAACTTCTCACATTCCCCATGTTCATTAGATGCAGCCGGAATCAACATTTCAATATCAATACTTCCTCTATCTAAACAATAAATATCAACATGCTCCACTTCGACACCAAAATCACGAAACGCTTGTAAAATTTGCTCCTCCTGCGCTTGATGGTTCTCTCTTTCTCGTTGTATCTCCTTAGCGAAATCCTCCATCACTTTTGATACACCTAGTAATTGCTCCGCTACAATTCTACGATTTTCCTTCATTTGTTTTCTTAATTTCTGCCCCTCATAGAAGTGATCTAATTCACCCGCTACTAAATCCGTTACTTTCTTCCCTCTCACACAATGCTTGTCCCATTCACGAACTAACTTCCGATTATGCTGCAGCGTTCCTTCTTCTGTTTCACTCATTATTTGTTTCATATAATCGTATGTTTTATCAAAATTAACTACCCAACATTGATCCTTCTTAAAGCATGTTTGACATGTTTTTGCAGTAATTGTACTTAAAAATAAATCAGCTTCTGTTTCTTTATCTTCCTCCTCCACATACCCGTATACAGAAAAGCTATTAGACAAAGCAGCAAATACATTAGCAAATTGATTGATTTTGTTTGCTGTAACATCGCGCACTCTTCTTAAATATTGTTGTTGATCCTGTGAATGTTCCTGTGTACCCGGCATAAATTTAGCAATACGATCCATAACAAGCTTCGGTGTTAATAAGAAGAAAACAATCGCTACACCAGATTCAATTAAAGTTGTTACAATACTTGTTTGCTTGTCTACATATAATGTAATTAAGCTTGTACCAATTAATAAACCTAAACTAACTCCTATACGCTTCCCTTCTTTTAACAATCCCCCAAGCAATCCTGAAAAGGCAAGGAGACTAAGTTGAGACAAGCTCGCCACATTTGCTAAACTTAATATTAACCCAGTGACAACTCCTACCGTGGACCCTGTAGCTGCCCCTGCAATAAAGGCAAATACTAATACTAAATATCTAGTGAAAATATGTTGAATAGAAGCATCATAAACAAACCAATCCGTTGTGCCCGTTAAAACAGATGCTAGTAATATAATCAAACAAACAATTTCTTCTGTTTCTAACGCTTGTTGCTTCCCTTTCCTTTCCACTAAAAGCGGAACACTTTGTAAAAATATCATCGTTAATACGAAGCTAAGCCCCGCTTCGATCGTACTGACGAGCAGATCATACATGGTGACGGTTTGCTGTGCAAAATATACAACAACTAAATGTGCGGTTAATGCGGAGATAAATACTTGGAATGGTACAAGTCCAACAGTTTTACGTGTAAACCGACTAAAGAAGATATTATAAATAAAGAAGGTAAAGATAGATGCAAAAGTAAAAAATAAATTATCTATTGAAACTGAAAGTGCTCCCCCCATTAGGGCTAAGAACGCGAGCGGCATTTTATCTCGCTTCATAACATAAACAGCAGCAAAAAACGGCAATGCAAACGGTAAAATGTTTGTTAATATATATGCTCGTCCCAAAAGAAAACCAATAACAGCAATAATGAATCCCCATCTAAAGAAAACTTTTTCAAACTTCATTCGCAACTTACTCGTCCACTTTATTGTTCCAAGCTGACTTTCATTCATCGCCAATGCACTTGTATTCATAGTATTCCTTCCTGCTTTAGGCATATTTTTAACACCACCTGCATAGTTTAATTACTGTTATTATAAAAGATGATTATTGGTTTTTTTGTCAAAACAACAGTTTTGACTTTTATAATCGTTCGACTTTTTATTCGAAATAAATCTACATATATACATAGTATTTAATTTATTTAAAGTAAGTTGAAAGAATGTTCAGAAAATATAGGGTGATTTTGTAGAAGTATTGTACGTCTTAATTTATATTTAACAAAAAAAGACCATGCAAATTTGCATGATCTTTTTAGATGACCCGTACGGGATTCGAACCCGTGTTACCGCCGTGAAAGGGCGGTGTCTTAACCACTTGACCAACGGGCCGTTAAATTAAATATAGCGGCGGAGGGGATCGAACCCCCGACCTCACGGGTATGAACCGTACGCTCTAGCCAGCTGAGCTACACCGCCATGTCGTCGTATTTAACGGACAATTAGTATATTACATCAGATATATTTTAAAGTCAATACATCTCAAAAACTTTTTTAAAAATATATTCTCTCACATAAAAAAGTACCCGAGTAATTACTCTGGGTACCTCTCTATATGTTAAGAATTAAACGGACTTATTATCCGCGACGTGCGCCACGGCCACCACGTTTAGATTCTGTGTTACGCTTTAAAGAAGTTAAACGATCTTCACTATCTTTTAAAAAGCGTGCCATCTTTTGCTCAAATGTTTCTTTTGGAGCTCGTTCGTTACCGCCACCGCGGTTATCTCTGTTGGAAGAACGATTATTACGTTGTGGACGTCCAGAACGTTGTTGATCACCACCACGTTGGTATTCACCGCGTGGACGATCTCCTTCTGTTTTTTCACGTTCTTTCGCTTTCTTAATAGATAGGCCAATTTTGCCATCTTTTTCAACATTGATAACTTTTACTTCTACTTGGTCGCCTACTTTTAAGTGATCGTTAATATCTTTCACATAATTATCAGCAACTTCACTAATATGAACAAGACCTGTTAAGCCTTCTGGCAGCTCCACAAAAGCCCCAAAATTTGTAATACCTGTTACTTTACCCTGTAACTTGCTGCCTACCTCGATTGACATAAAAAAAATGCTCCTCCTTAGTGGTTAAAAAGTCAAATTTTACTTTATTATATATAATCCTAAAATACAGTGTCAATAAGACATACTCTACTTAGAAACAGGAAAAATTATCTCCCCTTTTCCGGAGAAGAAATAATCCCTTCTAGCAATCTTTAAAACGTACTCTTCATCATTCAACTTTTGAACTTCATCTTTTAGATTCTTTTCTTTTTTCGTTAATGAATCCAGTTCTTTTTTCATGTCCTTAACTTTTGCTTCTTTTGCTTTAATGGAACTGTTTTGTTGATAAAACGTCACACTAATACTAGCAATAATTGTAAAAGCAAAGACAAGAAAAACCGCTAAACGGCGATAAAGTCGCTTCCTGTTCTCATCCGTTTGTATTATATGTTCTTTAACAGGATTTGGACTCTGTTTGTCGATTGTTCTTTGTCTCAGTTCCCTCATTTCCGAGGTCCCCCTAACTTCTTTTTTATACGCACCCATAATTGGAAGATATGTCCCTTCAATTTTGCTACATATTGCAGGAACCCTACATGCTTCATTATAAAAAGTTTAACACGATTAGGGAGAAGTTTCCATATGAGCGAAGCAATAAACCGAACAGGCGAGAAAAAAACTTTCCATATGAAAAGTAATATCCAAATCACCATTTTCCATAACACATGTCCAATTGAAAGCAGTATACGAAATAAGAATAATATAAATGCAATAAATAGCTGTGCTATAATAATAACAGGTTTTATCATGAGTAGCTGTATAATTCGAACAAAAAATTGTGTTGTTTGTACAAAAATATAGATGAGAAAATTTAACATCTTCATGTATAGTGCTTTCAATAAGCTTTGATATGCTGCAAAACCACATAGTAACGCCAAAAATACATATATACGTAGTTCGGCTTCATTTACACGCAGTAATACATAAAAAACGAATAATGCTTGGACAATCCAAAATAGTATATCATGTATAAATACAAGCCAACGTTTACGCTCTTGGCGTTTTAAAAACCGTTGGTATGTATCTAAAGAAGCTCCAATCCAAGCACCCATTCCAATCATCGAAAGCATTGTATACAACTGAATTGTTAGGCTCATTTAAACAACTTACTAAAGAAGCCTTTAGTTTTCTCCCCTTGGTTCTCATCAATATACAGCATTTCATGAACTTTCCCTTTAATTGATACAACACCCTTTTCTACATCTAAATTCTTCATTTGCAAATTTTGACCACGAATTGTTAAAAAACCCATTACAGTCTCGAGTAAAAACTCTTCGCTATCAAAACTCTCTACCTGCTTTACACCGGTAATATCAATTACACGCCTGCCACGCATAATAATATCATGCTCTACCGAAACATTTTGTTGATTAGAAGACATAGGTGAGTAACCATTATTCACGAAAATCCCCCCATAGCTTTATACTAGCTAATAGTAATGTATGAAGGGCTAACCTATTTTAGAACAAGCCTTCTTCCGCTTTCACCTTTTCCTCACGAACGAGACTATACATGTTTGCTGCATCTTCTTTTTTAGTTGTTTCTTTCAATTCATTTACTTTCACAGTTACTATTTTTTGCCCGAAACGAATTGTTAATTCATCCTCTACCTTCACATCTGAACTCGCTTTTGCCACTTGGCCATTAATCGAAATTCTTCCTTGGTCAGACACTTCTTTTGCTAATGTTCTTCTTTTAATTAAACGTGATACTTTCAAAAATTTATCTAGACGCATATCAAATCCCCCTATTAACGCTCTGTTTGTTTTGCCTCTTCCCATAAAATATCTAACTGTTCTAATGATAAATCTTGCATTTCCTTATTCATTTCAGCTACTTTTGCTTCCATGTATAAAAAGCGATCCATAAATTTCTCATTAGTTGAACGTAACGCTTCTTCTGGATCTAATTTATAATGACGAGCTATATTCACAAATGCAAATAGTAAATCACCAAATTCACCTAGCATCTTTTTCTCATCCATGTTTACAACTTCTTGTTGGAATTCTTGCCATTCTTCTAAGGCCTTCTCTATCATCGGCTGCACATCAACCCAATCAAATCCAACCTTTCCAGCTTTCTTCTGAATTTCATAAGCACGCATTAGTTGTGGCAAGCTTTTTGGAATACCCGCTAAAACAGATTCTTTCACGAATCCCTTTTCTTGTTTTTTAATTTCTTCCCAATTTGCAATCACTTCATCAGCATTATTTACATCCGTATCCCCAAACACATGCGGATGACGACGAACCATTTTCTCAGCTAAAGTCCGAATAATATCATCTATAGAGAACCAACCTTCATCCTCTCCAATTTGGGCATGAAGCATAACTTGTAATAATATATCACCTAGTTCTTCTACTAAATGATCATCATCCTCTTCATCAATTGCTTCTAGCACTTCATACGCTTCTTCAATTAAGTATTTCTTTAAAGATTGATGAGTTTGCTTTTTATCCCATGGGCAACCATTCGGTCCACGAAGATCAGCAATAATTGCTCTAAGCACATCAAACTGCTGATATAAGGACGCACGTTCCTTAACTGGCGGTACATACACACTCGTTAAATTATTTAATTCTGTTTCGTGATCTAACATGTATAACGATACCTTTTTCACTTGCTCGAATGAAGTCCCTGCAGCTGTTACGATATACACTTCGTAATCATCTGGCAAAATCTCCATTAACGTTAGCTTCACATCTGAAGCAACGAATGCATCATACACTTGGCAAAAGATTAAATGTTGACGTAATTCTAATTGTCCTCTTTCAAATGATGTAGCATCAATTAATTGGAACCCTTCAATCGGATCAATTTTTAGACTTGCAAACATCGGATCAAGGAAACTTTGTCCACCTTCAATTCGCACTTCAATATTTGCTGCTTCTCCTTTTTCCAAAAGTAGCTGAACTGTTCTTTCTGCTACAAGCGGATGACCTGGAACAGCATAAATAATTTCTGCGCCTTTAGCTTGTTCTAGCAATGTATTCGCAATTGTTTCATATACGATTTCAAATGTATCATGTGCCTCATATACATTATCAAAGGCCGTATACTTTATAGCTTCTTTCTCCAATTCTTCTATAACTGGGTGCTCCTTCGTTCTAACAAACATATGGTCTGCTTCTTTTATCTTTCGATATACACCCATTGTTAACTGATCTAACTCACCAGCACCTAATCCTAAAATAGTAATGATTCCACTCACAACCAGTCACCTCTATCCACTCTTCTTCAATGAACCTTCTTTTTTCTCTTGTTTCATAACGGTTCCTAATTCTTCTTTTGTAAATACACGTAATTTTAAAATTAAAAACATATATGCTAATCCACCGATAGCTACACCTAACAGCGCTTCAAGCGCCGCAATTCCTCTATGTCCTGTATCAATTACTAATCCGGACATTCGCAACATACGCATAAAGATTATTAATACAAACCCCATACCGATACCACTAATAGCTACACCTAACATATTCCGCCTATCAATAAGCGGCTCCGATACAGCTCGCATAAGTAACACACTATTTAGCAAGGCAATTACAATAAGCGCAACTAAAGTTGCAATTGCAGCTCCCTTTACACCAAAATACGGCATTAATATATAGTTTAAAACTAACTTCAAACAACCTCCAAATACAACGAATATTGCTGGTTTTAATGTTTGTCCCACTCCTTGCAAAATGGAAGCAGTTGTAATTGACAATGAACTAAATAAAATAGATAAAGATAAAATCGATAACACATCTGATCCATCACTATTTTCAAACAACATAATATTTGTAGGTTGAATAATACAAGTTAATCCAATAGCAGCTGCAGATCCAATAACAAATGTTATTTTCATTGCTAACTTTACCTTTTCTTGAATAAATGAAAGATCTCCTCTTTCTTTCGCCGCTGTAATAATAGGAATAAGTGACAATGAGAAAGAAGTTGTCACAACAGTACCTAATTGCATAAGTGGGATACTTCTATCATAAACACCTTTTAGTACCTTTGCATTTTCAACTTGCTCTCCCGCACGAATAAGCAAAGTATACAAGGAAATAGAATCCGCCATTTGTATAAAAATAAGGACTAAATTACTAACACAAATCGCTAATCCCTGCCAAAAAAGGATTCGAACAATCCCTTTTTTATTTCTAATTCCCTTCCATCCTTTGAAGAAAATAGCATGGAAATCATGACGCATATAAAGTAAAAGTACGATAATCCCAATAAGCCCGCCTGCAATTGAACCTAGCATGGCACCCGCACCAACTGTATATAAATCAAATCCATGAGCAATAAGGAATAGTGATAAAAATACAATAATAGAAACACGAATCGTTTGTTCAATTACTTGCGAAACAGCCGTCGGCATCATATTATTGAAACCTTGAAAATATCCTCTCGCTACAGATAAAAATGGCATTAGTAGGAATGAAAACGAAATAACACGTAATAATTTATCTAAATGTATATCGCCCATAGCCGATGCAATTGTTTCGGCCCCAAAGAATAATGTGAAAAACCCTATAAATCCAATTCCTAATAAAAACCAAAAAGATACACAAATAATTTCTTCTGCTTCTTTTTGTTTTCCTCGTTCTAATCTTTCTGCGACCATTTTTGAAATAATAATGGGAAACCCATAAGTAGCTAAAATCAAACAAAATCCATAAAACGGATAAATTTGTTGGTAAATATAAAAACCAACATCACCCGCTATATTTTGATATGGAATACGGTAAAAAGCGCTTAATACCTTCGTAACAAAACTTGCGATTGTTAATATAATAGCCCCACGCCAAAAGGCTTGGTACTTCTTCGCTTCCATACAAGAAAACTCCTTTTTCTATTCTCACCCCTCGTATTATATCACAAAGAAAAACTGGCTCTCCTTCATATTCCTTACATTCACTGACTTCTTTCAACAGCAAAAATATTCAATGAAAAAAGGTAGCAAAGCGCTACCTTCGTTCAATATACTTATATCTCCAAATAGTTAATTTCTCAAATAGAAATATCATAATTAGGAAAGATTGCTACTTATAGAAATTACACTTCGCTACTGCTCCATTTGTTTCGCTAAAAAGCTTGCAGCTGTATTTACTGATTTATGCTCTACTTCACTTATAATAGCCTCTTTAGAGAAGATAACGACAGCTCCGATTGGATCTCCATTTGCAATAATCGAGCCAATTGTATAAGAGCTCACTTTTTCTGTTACTCCATCAATAATTGAAATTTCGCTTTCATCTGTCATAATTACAGACTTACGCTCTTCCATTGTCTTCTCAATTAAATCGCCAACACTTTTATTTAAGTATTCTTTTTTAGATGCGCCTGCTACTGCGATAATAGAATCACGATCGCATACAAGCACATTATGTCCTAAGCTATCGTATAAAGCTTCCGTATATTCCTTTGCAAAATTACCTAGTTCACTAATTGGAGAATATTTTTTCAAAATCACTTCTCCATCGCGATCAACAAATATTTCTAGTGGATCTCCCTCACGAATACGTAAAGTTCTACGAATTTCCTTCGGAATTACTACCCTGCCTAAATCATCAATTCGACGTACGATTCCAGTTGCTTTCATTCTAATGCTGCCTCACTTTCTACTGATGATCAAAGTGGTGAATTTACCTGTTCATGTAAAAATCACCAACTATTAAACATAGTATTTTACACATTAGTTCTTCTATGCACGTCGAATTGTATTTTTTATCTTATATTAGGCATTTATTACTTCTTTTTTTACATCTGGCAAGCCTTTTAATAAATTTTCAGCAATTGTTAACCATTTCGACGTCTCTAATCCATTCGTTTTCATCACAATTTTCAATTGTGACCCCTCCATACCAAGACCGATCATACGGCCAAAACTACTTCCTAGCATGAATAATTTTCCACCATCTATATTTTGGCTCGCTTGTTCAGAAAACAGGAATGTTACTTCAAATTTATTTTGCTTAATTAACTCAATTTTTTCTTTCATTGCCAACACTTTAATGTTTGCAATTTGTAATAAATAACCAACTTCTTGTGGATAATCACCAAATCTGTCGATCATCTCTTCCTGCAACTCTTCAATATCTTCAATTGCAGAAATACCTCTAAATTGTTTATACATCATAATTTTTTGTTTACTATCTGAAATGTACGCATCCGGTAAATATGCATCTACTTCTAAATCAATTTCAACATTAACGGTATTTTCAACTCCGTCTGTTCCTCTACGTTGCTCAATTGCATCTTTTAACATTTGAGAATATAGATCAAATCCGACAGAATCAATAAATCCATGTTGTTCTGCCCCTAACAAATTACCCGCACCACGAATTGATAAGTCTCTCATCGCAATTTTGAAACCAGATCCAAGCTCTGTAAACTCTTTAATTGCTTGCAGACGCCTCTCTGCAACTTCCGATAACACTTTATCACGTTTGTATGCAAAGTATGCATACGCGACGCGATTAGAACGCCCAACACGACCACGAAGCTGATACAACTGCGATAATCCCATACGATCTGCATCAAATACAATTAATGTATTTACATTCGGAATATCTACACCCGTCTCAATAATTGTTGTACTTACAAGAACATCATGCTGCCCTTCTAAAAACGATAGCATAACAGACTCTAATTCACCTTCATTCATTTTCCCATGTGCGTATGTTACACGAGCATCTGGAACTAACATCGAAATTTCATCTGCTTTTCTTTCAATATCCTCCACACGGTTATATAGGAAGTAAATTTGACCGCCTCTTGCTAACTCTCGCTCTATCGCTTCTCGCATTAACGCTGGATTATACTCTACTACATATGTTTGTACTGGGAAACGATTCTCTGGTGGTGTCTCAATAACAGATAAATCGCGCACACCAAGCATAGACATATGAAGTGTACGTGGAATCGGAGTTGCCGTTAATGTTAACACGTCAACATTTGCTTTCAATTGTTTAATTTTTTCTTTATGTGTAACGCCGAATCTTTGTTCTTCATCAATAATAAGAAGTCCTAAATCTTTATAAGTAACATCTTTAGATAAAATACGATGCGTTCCGATTACAATATCCACCGTTCCATCTTTTAAACCTTTAATCGTTTCATTTTGTTGTTTTCGTGTACGGAATCTACTTAGTAACCCTATATTAATCGGATAATCTTGAAAACGCTCTCGAATTGTTTCATAGTGTTGTTGTGCAAGGATTGTTGTTGGTACTAAAATCGCAACTTGTTTTTCATCCATAATTGCTTTAAATGCCGCACGAATAGCTACTTCCGTCTTTCCATATCCTACGTCACCACAAAGAAGCCTATCCATCGGACGTCCGCGTTCCATATCTTTCTTAATCTCTTCAATAGAACGTAATTGATCCTCTGTCTCTTGATATGGGAATAAAGATTCAAACTCTTGTTGCTCTGCCGTATCTGGTGTATATGCATAACCTTTTGAGGCTTCACGCTCGGCATATAATTTAATTAGGTCATCTGCAATGTCTTGTACAGATTTTTCAACTTTCGTTTTGACCTTCTTCCAATCATTTCCGCCTAATTTATAAACTTTTGGTTCCTTACCTTCAGACCCTACGTATTTTTGCACTTGATCAATTTGTTCAATTGGAACGTATAACTTATCATTACCTTGATATTTAATATTTAAATAATCTTTATGAACACCATTAATCTCTAATGTCTCAATACCTAAAAATTTACCTATACCATGATTTACGTGAACTACATGGTCTCCAACTTTTAATTCCGAATAACTTTTAATACGTTCAGCGTTAGATAACTTTTGCTTACGTTGTGATTTTTTAACCTTCTTATGAAAAAGCTCCTTTTCAGTAATGACAACAAACTTTTGCATCGGCATTTCAAAGCCTGCATGTAAATCACCTACAGCAATTTGTAACCTTCCAGGCAATAAGATATCTGTCGCCTCTACAATGTCTGCATCAATATCATAATCACTTAAAATATGTTGTAGTTTTTTTACACGTTCATCATCTGTTCCAAGCACAACGGTCGTAAAATTACCTTCATTCCATCTATCAATTTCAGTTTTTAACAAATGCATCTGTCCGTGGAAATCTTGCATCGTTTTACATGTCACATTTACAATATTTTGAGGATGTGTGTGTGCTATATGGCGTAAGAATAACGTTAAATATACAAAACTTCTTTTTTTATTATGAAGAAACTCCTCAAACGAGTGGGAGAAAGATAAATCTTGAATAATTGTTCCTTCGCCAAGAAGTGAGATATACCATTCCGCTTCTTCTGTTTCAAGATGTGATGCTGTTTCTTGAATACGGGAAATCTCATCTAAAATTACAACACCATTTTCTGGTAAATAATCTATCAGACTAGCAGGTTCTTTATAGAAAATAGATAAATATTTAAACATTTGTTCTATACTCTGCCCGTTTTTCAACATTTCAATTTCATGACTAACCGTCTCAAGCACAGTAGTCTTTAATTTATCATCGGAAAGCTTTTGCATCGTCTTAGTCAAACCTTCTTCAAGATGCTTAATTCCCGATTTCAATTCTTCCTGTGAAAATAAAAACTCTGTTGCTGGACCGAACTTAACACTTTCCTTTTTATCTTGAGAACGCTGTTCATCCACATCAAACAATCGAATAGAATCGACTTCTGTATCGAAGAATTCAATACGAAACGGTAATTCTTCCGTTAATGGGTAAATATCTAATATTCCCCCGCGTAAACTGAACTCTCCTGGAGCTTCTACCATTGACTTACGCTCGTAGCCAATATGATGTAAAGTATGCAAGAGTGCATCTAAATCAATCTCTTGCCCTAGATTGATTTCAATTTGCCTTTGCTTCCATAATTCTTTTATTGGTAAAAACCTACGCAGCCCTGCAACTGGCGCTACAATAATCCCATTCTCTCCTGCAGCTAAGCGATTTAACACTTCAATACGCTGTGCCTTCAATTCTGGACTTGCAACACCAACCTCCGATGCTATCAATTCATTTACCGGATATAGCCAAACATCTTTTTCACCAAGTAACGCCACTAAATCTTCATGTACTTTTTGTGCTTGGTATAAATTGTGCGTCACGATAAGTTGTGATTGCTTTGTCTTTTTATATAAAGCTGCCATTAATAATGAACGAGAGGATGTTGCCATACCCGATACAAGTTGTTCTTTCAACCCATCTTCTAGCCCATTAATAACCGATTGTATTTCTTCATTTTTATAAAATTGCTCTAATAAACCTATCATTTTCAAAACTCCTCTCAACATAAAGAGCAAGTTACTATATTTTATGCAAATATTTTGGAAAAAGAAAACAGAAAAATGCTTTGGACATGCCAAAGCGACAACATTTTATTGCAGAAATTTTTCATATTCATAATACTCAGGATAAGATGCGAGCGTTTCTTGACACGATTCACAAATCGTTTTTATATATATATTTCCATTCTCATGAAAATGAATCATATCCACTACTTCTTGCTCTGTTAGTTGAAACAAAACGTCGCTATATACTTTTTCTGCGATAATGGAGCCCACATTACTTCCACAATGTCTACAGTAATAATAACCTTCCATACTAGCCTCCTAAATATCCAATTGCTACTAGTATGGGATAAAACAAAATAAAATATTCCAGATTGTGCGCTTAGCTATTAAAAGTATTCATGATTTGGAGAAAAGGTTTATTTAACCATTCCTCACATGCATCTGCTGCATTTTCAATGGATTGATTAACGCCAGATATTTCTTCAGATGTAAAACGTCCTAATACGTAATCCACTACTTTTATCCCATTTTTCGGACGATCGATTCCCATGCGGATACGTTGAAATTCTTGTGTTCCTAAATGTGAAATTGTTGATTTCACACCATTATGTCCACCCGCACTACCTTTCATGCGAAGGCGTAATTTACCTACAGGAATATCTAAATCATCGTACATAACAATGAAGTCCTCGACATCAATTTTATAATAATCCATGAGTGGACGGATACTTTCCCCAGATAAATTCATATATGTAAGTGGCTTTAGTAAGATTACTTTTTCCCCATTAACAAAGCCTGCGCCAAATACCCCTTTAAACTTTTGTTCATTCAAAGAAATACTCCAACGTTTTGCAAGTTCATCGATTGCCATAAATCCAATATTATGCCTTGTTAATTCATATTCTCTACCTGGGTTCCCAAGTCCTACTATTAATTTCATTCTTGTACCACTACTTTCTTTTTTCGATACGAAAAGACGTAACCAAGCTTGGTTACGTCTCATTCTATCCAATTAATTGAATAATACACTTACAGATTCTTCTTCGTATACACGAATGATTGCTTCTCCGATTAATGGAGCAACTGAAAGTTCATGTACTTTATCAATTTTCTTCTCTTCTGGTAATACGATAGAGTTCGTTACAACTAACTCTTTAATATTCGAATTTTGAATACGCTCAATTGCTGGACCAGATAATACTGGGTGTGTACAGCAAGCATATACTTCAGAAGCACCGTTCTCAACAAGAGCGTTTGCCGCTAATGTAATTGTACCAGCTGTATCAATGATGTCATCAATTAAAATTGCTGTTTTGCCTTCGATGTTACCGATAATGTTCATTACCTCTGATACATTCGGACGAGGACGACGCTTATCAATAATAGCGATTGGCGCTTTTAGGCGATCCGCCATTTTTCTAGCACGCGTTACACCACCGTGATCAGGAGATACGATTACGATATCTTTAAGGCCTTTTGCTTCAAAGTAGTCTGAAAGAATCGGTACACCCATTAAGTGGTCGATCGGGATATCAAAGAATCCTTGAATTTGCGGAGCATGTAAATCTAGAGTGATTACACGAGTTGCACCTGCTGTTTCAAGCAAGTTTGCTACAAGTTTCGATGTAATTGGTTCACGAGAACGCGCTTTACGGTCTTGACGCGCATAACCATAGTAAGGAATAACAATATTAATTGTTTTTGCAGATGCACGTTTTAATGCATCAATCATAATAAGTAATTCCATGATATGTTCGTTTACTGGGAAGCTTGTAGATTGAATAATGAATACATCGCAACCACGGATACTTTCTTCAATGTTAATTTGAACTTCTCCATCACTAAAACGATCAACAGAACATTTTCCTAGTCCTACTCCAATATGCTTTGCGATTTGCTCAGCAAGTTCCTTATTAGAGTTTAAAGAGAATACTTTCAAATTAGAATTTAGATATTGAGTCGACATCTAGATTAACCCTCCACATTATGATTTTTTCTTATTCAGCAATTGATCAACATAGTCTTCTTTGTTAACTTGACGTGCACGTGCTACTGATAATGCTTTTGATGGAACATTCTCTGTTATTGTAGAGCCTGCTGCCACATAAGCACCATCTTCAACTGTTACAGGAGCAACAAGGTTTGAATTACATCCAATAAATACCCCGTTACCAATTACAGTTTTAAATTTATTCTTGCCGTCGTAGTTCACCGTAATTGAACCACAACCAAGATTCACGTCTTCTCCAACTTGTGCATCCCCGATATAACTTAAGTGTGAAGCTTTACTTCTATTACCAAAAACAGTTTTTTTAATTTCTACGAAGTTTCCAACGCGCACTTCATCTCCAATAACTGAATCTGGGCGAATATGTGCAAATGGACCAACTGATACTTCTGTACCAAGTTTGCTGTCATGTACAGTAGATTGACGAATTACCGTACGATCTCCAATTTCACTATCGCGAATTACTGTATGCGGTCCAATTTCACAATCAGAACCAATTACAGTGTTCCCCTCAATAACCGTTCCTGGGTGAAGAACTGTATCACTACCAATAATTGCATCCGCAGAAATGTATGTGTTACTTGGATCAATAATTGTAACACCATTTACCATGTTCTTTCTGTTGATACGATTTTTCATAATAATTTCCGCTTGCGATAGAGCGACTCTGTCGTTAACACCTAACGTTTCATCGAAGTGCTCTGTTTGATAAGCTGATACAATATGACCTTCATTTTTTAAAATTTCAATAACGTCCGGAAGGTAATATTCGCCCTGTACATTATCATTTGAAACTTTAGAAAGTGAAGCAAATAAAGCTTTATTATCAAAACAATACGTACCTGTATTGATTTCTTTAATAGCTAATTCTTTTTCATTTGCATCCTTATGCTCAACAATCTTTTCAACATGACCATTCTCATTACGAACGATACGGCCATATCCAGCAGGCTCTTCTATGTACGCTGTTAGTACCGTCGCCATTGCTCCCGCTTCTTCGTGTTGCTGAAGCAATGCTTCCATCGTTTCAGCAGTTATTAGAGGTGTATCACCACAAATAACTAAAGTTGTTCCCTCTTCATTTGCAAGTACACTTGCAGCTTGATCGACAGCATGAGCTGTACCAAGTTGTTCTGCTTGTAATGCAAACTCACTTACGTTTCCTAGCTGTTCTTGTACCTTTTCAGCACCATGTCCAACGACTGTTACAAGTTTCTGCAATCCTAATTGAGATACTTCATTGACTACATGTTGTACCATTGGTTTTCCACATACAGGATGCAGCACTTTGTATAGCTTGGACTTCATACGTGTGCCTTTACCTGCAGCTAGAATCACTGCAAATCTGTTTGACATATAGACCCTCCATCGCAACCTATTTATCCATTAACGATATTATCCTAAATCATCATATATTTCAAGAAACACATTATAACTATTAAATTTTACCATAATTCTTATAAGATGTTTTACTCTTTAGTATCTTTTTTAAGGAATAAGCTATACTATTTTAAATGATTTTGAAAAAATTAGAAGTTTTTCATCTTTATTTTTTCAAAATATGAATTTTTATAATTAGAAACGTGTATTATTCAAAAAAAAAACAAACTCCTGTAAATGCTTACAGGAGTTTGCTACAAAATTATAAGACTTTCTTTCAAAAGCCCTTTTCATTCGAATTTTACGAAGCACCTGCTTCTTCAAACTCAACCTCTTCTAACTCGCCTAAACGATGATACTCTGTTAAAACCGCATCTTGAATTTTAGAGCGTGTATTAGAATTAATTGGATGTGCAATGTCACGGAATTCTCCATCTGGAGTACGTTTACTTGGCATTGCTACAAATAATCCATTATTACCATCAATTACACGAATATCATGAACAACAAATTCATGGTCTAGAGTAATAGAGGCAATTGCTCTCATGCGGCCTTCTGTGTTTACGCGGCGTAATCTTACGTCAGTCACTTCCATCTTGTGTTCACCACCCTTTTCTAAATAAGCGATATATTTGTATAAATTCCACAAATTTTCTATTTTCCCTTTAATTTTTTAAAAATTTTTAAGATAAAAATTTTTATTGTAGTTGAATATAAGGATTAGTAGAGGTTATCGCTTACAAAGAGTTACTTAACTAGGGCAATTACTTCGATTTCAACAGAAACATCTTTCGGTAATTTTGCTACTTGTACACAAGAACGCGCTGGTTTATGAGTAGAGAAATAAGAACCGTATACTTCATTAACAGCATTAAAATCATCCATATCCTTCAAGAATACTGTTGTTTTTACCACTGTATCAAATGAAGCACCTGCTTCTGCTAATACCGCTTGTAAATTTTCAAATACTTGCTCTGTTTGTACTGTTACATCTCCTGTTACAAGTTCTCCACTTGCCGTTAACGGAATTTGTCCTGAACTATAGAACATATTATTCACAATAATCCCTTGTGAATATGGTCCGATTGCCTGTGGTGCTTTGCTTGTTTGAACAACTTTCATACTTTTCACCCTTTTATTATTTATTTTTACTCTTTAAAAATAGTGTACCAAAGGCAGTTTGTCCATCTATTTTGTAATTTATAAATAGGAATAAAAAAAGGTAAAGCTATCTGCTTTACCTTTTTACTCAGCCTCTACAAGCCCTTTATCAAATGGTGCAAGTGCATAATTCCCCTTTTCCACTTGAATCGCTTTTTCTTTCACATCAACTTCTGACAGACGAATTAATGATACAAAGTTATTAATAAGTCTTTCTTCAATATCCGTAGACTCTACTAATACGCCAATCCCAACAACATTAGCTTTAAACTCTTCTAGCATGCTCATCATACCTTGAATGGTTCCGCCAGCTTTCATAAAGTCATCAATAATTAAAACATTGGACCCTTCTGGAAGGCTACGCTTTGCTAAAGTCATCGTTTGGATTCGCTTAGAGGAACCTGATACATAGTTAATACTAACAGTGGGTCCTTCTGTTACCTTATTATCTTTTCTCGCAATTACTACCGGTACATCTAAGTAGTTCGCTACTGCATAAGCAAGCGGAATTCCTTTTGTCGCTACCGTCATAACCGCATCAATTGGTTGCCTAGCAAAAACAGAAGCAAATAAACGACCTGCGCCATTAATCTGGCGAGGATTACTTAAAAGATCCGTCATATATAAGTAACCGCCAGGCAAAATACGGTCTGGGTTTTCAAATAAGCTACAAAGCTCGTTAATAATCAGATTTGCCTCTTCTTCACTTATATAAGGAATATATTTCACTCCTCCTGCTGCTCCTGGTACCGTTTGCAATGTGCCGACACCTTGTTGTTCAAACGTTTGCTTAATAATAACTAAATCTTCACTAATGGAAGATTTAGCCGATTGATACCTTTCAGCAAAAAAAGTGAGAGAAACTAGCTGACGAGGATTTTGTAACAAGTAATACGTCAGATCGACCAATCTTGTACTTCGTCTAATTTTCATACTCTCACCTCAAATCACGAATATTCTAAACAAATCATAACGTATTATACGTCTTTATTCAAGCGTTTCTCGCTCTCCTAATAAACGCACTGCATATACTTGCTCGCAAAATCCTTTTAACCCGTTATATATGCGGTGCATTCGCGAATCATGGTGTACAAGACCAAATACAGTTGGGCCACTTCCACTCATTAATACGGCATCTGCCCCAAAGCGTTTCATCTGTGATTTAATACGTGCAACCTCGGGATGCATCGCAAACGTCACATCTTCTAAAACGTTACCAACAGTATCACAAATTCCTTTATAATCGCCATGGTTAATGACTTCAACCATTTTATCTACATTTGGATGAGTAACACGATTTAATTTTAAATTTCCGTACACGTCAGCAGTAGATACACCAATGTGGGGCTTTGCTAAAACAACCCAACAAGAAGGCGGAGTCTTTATATGTTCAATTTCTTCTCCTCTTCCAGTGGCAATAGCAGTTCCACCATATACACAGAACGATACATCTGACCCAATCTCTGCGCCAAGCTTTGCTAATTCATCGATTGTTAGCCCTAAATTCCATAACTTATTAAGGCCACGTAATGTCGCTGCTGCATCACTACTTCCACCTGCTAATCCAGCGGCTACTGGAATCGTTTTTTCAATAGTAATAGACACACCTTTTTTTACATTAAACTTCACTTTTAATAATTTCGCTGCTTGATAAGCTAAATTGCGTTGGTCGTCTGGGACATACCGATTATGGGACAAAATTTCAATACGGTCTTCTGCTAATTCCGTTAGCTCTAAACGATCTGCCAAGTCGATTGTTGTCATAATCATTTTCACTTCATGATATCCATCTTGTCTTTTTCCCAGTACATCTAACGACAGATTAATCTTTGCTGGTGCTTTCACTAGTAGCTTCAATCTATTCACCCACTCTATGTACTCAATCTTTTATCGTTTATTTTACCATAAATTTATAGTAAGACGATGACACTTCCCTAATTATATCGAAAAGCATTCAGAATGAAACTACTTATGTCAAATGATGGCACCTTTTAGCGTGCAAAAAGCCGAGGAATCTCTCCTCGGCTACCGTAGCATAGAAAGTATCTTACAACTACTGGTTTCGTTTCATTAATTGCTGTTCTGCAATTTCTATAGCACGTTTCACCATATTACCAGCATCTTTCGCACGAATTCCGCCCCATCCTTCTTTCTGAACAACATCATAAAAGCCAAGCTCTTTTGCAAGCTCTTCTTTAAATTGATTTGACATGACTCCTCTTCGTCTACTCAATGCAGAGTCCCTCCTTATTTTGCTACGGTATAATTAGTATGCAAAATAATATAGCTTTTCATTTATGGGAATATATGTAACAAAAAATACATTAATTATAAAATACTTCATTTTGAGATTCATCGTAAAATGTTAGCTCTACTGTCTCTGTTAAAACATCTGCATAACTATAAGATACACGTTGCAATGCATCTTCTTGCTGGTCTAATTGTACAACAAACACAGAACGATACGTTTCTGCAAGTACACCTGATTGCTCCACAGTTTTTCTTCTCCCACTATTTGCCTTTAACATAAGTCTCTGTCCAAGATGGTGATCTAATTCGCTTTTAATTTCATCTAAACGTTTTGACATATACTTTGCTACACCTCGCTGTAATTTAGATTGAACACTTAAAACACGATATATCTATCCCAATTATTAACCGCAATTCACAGACAATATCATTATAAAAGCATCATGCGTTCAAATAGATAGAAGAAATACTATATTCTAAAAGTATCATTGTATAGTCTGCACGTTCTTGCCGCTTTTTATCCAGACTCATTTAAATCATTTCCACATAAAAAAGCAAGATACGTATGTACCTTGCTCATTCGTCATAATGTTGAAAGGGCAATCCTGTTCGTAAAATCCCTCTTGTTTCAATTCCGCCTAGTCCCTTTTCGCCAGTAATTGTATTACGCACAACGTCCCATACATTTACTCTTTCCATAAATGAAGTGAAACTAATTTTGCCAACTACATATACAGGATCTAGAGCATGAATATTAATTCTAGACGGTGAACTAGCAAAATTAGCACCTGCCCGAATCAACGCCTCAAAGTGTGATTGACAAGCCCCAGCAAAAATAACGAGTTGATCTAACGATGGATACTTTTTCCGCACTTCTCGAACGGCCTGTACAAAATGTCTAGAATGTCTATATGCTGCTAAATCTCCCATAACTCCTTTTGACTTTGTATATGCATCATGTCCTGTAATAACTAAAATGTCTGGGCGAAAATGATCTATTAAGTCTACTATCTTTTCATGCATCTCCGTTTCTTTACAATGAATACCTTGAACAGGAACGCCTATTTTATTATATAAATCTAAGCACTTGCGCAAATATAAAGGATCTCCATCTATATGCAATACACGTCCTGGCATTTGAAAATAATTCACTTCACTTGTATATCCACCAGTTGAATTATGTTCATGTCTTTTTTTCATCAACACGTAATCTTGCTGAAACAACCGGTAAGTACGCTCCATCGTTTCTTTTTCACGCTTCACTCTATTTTTATGTTCTCGTTGATCTATACTAACTAAATCTGCAAGTGGTGCATCCGCCACAAGTCTAATTTCCTCTCCAAATAATATTGCCATATCGCCTTTTATTTCTATAATACGAAAAAGAATATCCCTATTATGAGAATATCGTTCAACTAATTCTCCAACATGTAAATCCATTCTCCTACCTCCAAACTCCAAACTCGTTAGGCCATCTTACCTGTTTTTAAAGTATGAATTTAGGAAAGGAAAGGTGACAAAAGGGACAGCTCAAGTTGAACTGTCCCTTTCATATTCTTATGACAATTTATGAAGAATTAATGCATTACTTAATGTTGCAAACTCTTCGATAGATAGCGTTTCGCCTCTTCGCTTCGGATCAATTCCTACTTCTGTCAAAATTCGATCCAACAGCTCTTTATCTTTCGGGAAACCATTTAAATTATTTGATAAATTATTCATTAAAGTTTTACGACGCTGTGCGAAACTCGCTCGTACTACTTCAAAGAAGAAAGTTTCATCTGTCACTTCTACAACTGGTTTAGGACGCTTTAGAAGACGGATAATCGCAGAATCAACATTTGGTTGTGGCACAAACACTGTACGCGGTACAGTCATAACTGTTTCTACCTCTGTATAATACTGAATGGCAATTGATAAAGAACCATACTCTTTCGTTCCTGGTTTAGCAGCTAAACGATCCCCAACTTCTTTTTGCATCATAACAACAAATCCACGAACCGGTAATTTTTCTTCAAGCAATTTAAATAAAATTGGCGTTGTAATATAGTATGGTAAGTTAGCTACTACCATTACATCTTGTCCTTCTTCAAATTGTTCACTAAACACTTCATGTACATCTGCTTTTAGTACATCTTTATTTATAACTGTAACGTTGCTATATGGAGCTAACGTCTCGTCTAAAATTGGTAATAATCTCTGATCAATTTCAAAAGCCACTACTTTTTTAGCACGCTTCGCCAATTGCTCTGTTAACGCACCAATACCTGGTCCAATTTCAATTGCGCCACTTTCTGAACCGATTTCTGCGTGATCAACGATACGATTTAATACATTCGTATCAATTAAAAAATTTTGTCCTAAACTTTTTTTGAATGAAAATCCATACTTTTCAACAATGTCTTTCGTACGATTTGGTGTTGCGATATCCTTCATTTTTTTTCCTCCTGTATTACTTGCTTATAAGCTTCTGCAAATGATTCCTTTGAAACCTGAAACATTTGTAAACGTTTATGTAACTGTTTTGCGTTTGTATAACCAATCTTTAATAGCTTACCCACTCTTTCTCTGCGACTCTTTGCCATTTCTCCGCCCACTAAGCCCGCATCGACTAGATCACTCCAACTAATTTCACTTGTGTAAGCTTCCATTTCTTCATGTATATTCTCTAAAGCACGGCGAATCGACTCATTAGAAGCATGTTCGATTCCAACACCTTTTTTCCTTTTAGCAAGTGCTTCTTCCTTCGTTAAAAAAGCATGCTTACATCCAGGAACCTTGTCAGAAATAATTTTTCGAATACGCTCTCCAGGATAATCCGGATCTGTGAAAATAATAACGCCTCGTTTTTGCTGCGCTAATTTAACTTGCTCAATAACGTGATCACCGATTGCTGAACCGTTCGTTTCGATTGTATCCGCATCAACAGCACGTTTAATCGCAACTGTATCATCTTTACCTTCTACAACGATAATCTCTTTAATTTTCATGCTTGCCTCCACACTCTTTTCATCTCTACTTAGTAAAACAAAAAAATGACGACTTTTCCATTATTATTTTCCCAATCGTACATTTTAAAAAGTAGAAGAGAAAAATCTTTGTTCACTATCCTTATTGTAACACTTCTATCTCCATCTTAATTTATCCGCAATATTTCTACACTTATGTTATGAGTAAATAGTGGGTTCTTATCACTTCTACTATCTCTCTTCTCAAAAAACAAAAAAAGAATGGGACTCCCCATTCTTTTTTATTCAACACCAAATAAGGATTTGGCATTCTTTGTTGTTACTTGCGCTACTTCGTCATAAGAAATTCCTTTTAAATTCGCAATTTCTTCTGCTACCAGTTTTACATAACTAGGTTCATTTCGTTTCCCTCGAAATGGGTGTGGTGTTAAATACGGGCAATCTGTCTCTATCAATAATTTTTCTAACGGAATCTCCATAGCAACTTCTTTCGGTTTCTTGGCATTTTTAAATGTTACTGGCCCACCTAATGAAATTAAAAAGTTCATATCGACACATCGCTGTGCTACTTCTACACTACCGCTAAAGCAATGCATAATGCCCCCTACTTCAGCTGCATTCTCTTCCTCTAGGATATCAACAATATCTTGAGTTGCATCGCGGTTATGTATAATAATCGGTAATTTCACCTTTTTCGCTAATGCAATTTGTTTACGGAATACTTCCTTCTGTATTTCTTTTGGAGACTTATCCCAGTGATAATCTAATCCCATTTCCCCAATTGCAACTACTTTAGGATGAGCCGCTAATTCTTCTAACCAAGCTAAATGTTCTTCTTTCATATCGATTGCATCAACAGGATGCCATCCAACTGCAGCGTAAATAAAATCATAAGCCTCTGCTAATTCAATTGCTTTCTTTATCGTTACTTCATCAAATCCAACAACAACTGTATATGTAACTCCCGCTTCTTTCATTCTCGCGATAACTTCTTGTAAATCTTCTTCAAATTGCTCTGCATTTAAATGTGAATGTGTATCAAACAACATAATAAATAACTCCTTTTATATTGAAATCAATTCTCTCATAGAAAAACTACACTCTTTCTAACTTAACGATAACAATACTTCAATTTTAATGCAAAAAACGGAATGTAAAAAGAAAAAAGACGCTTCACCAATGTTACACGTGAAACATCTCTTTTCTTGTCTCAATTACTTGATTTTTGTACCATTTGGTAAATTATGGTCAATTGATGCTAATGACAATACGCCATTCTCTTCACCTGCTAAAATCATACCTTGTGATAATTCACCACGTAATTTTACAGGTTTTAAATTCGTTACACAAATAACCTTTTTACCTTTTAGTTCTTCTGGGGAATAGAATTTAGCAATCCCAGAAACCACTTGGCGCTTCTCTGTACCTAAATCAAGCTGAATTTTTAACAACTTATCTGCTTTTTTCACAGGTTCAGCGGATATTACTTCAGCTACTCGTAATTCTACTTTAAAGAAATCATCAATTGTAATTTCTTCTGCCTTTGGTTCTTCTGCTTTTTTCTCTTCTACTTTAGGAGCAGAACCTTGCATTTGTTCTTTAATATACCCCACTTCTACTTCCATTTCCAAACGAGGGAAGATTGGGTTTCCTTTTTCTACTTTTGTTCCAGCTGGAATACATCCAATTGTAGATAGGCTTTCCCAAGATTTATGCGCCTCTTCAGTAAGTCCAAGTTGAGCAAACATCTTACTTGGTGCTACTGTTAGGAATGGCATAAGCATAATACCTGTTTGACGAAGTACCTCAGCTAAGTGGGCCATTACAGACGCAAGTTTTTCGCGATCATTCTCATCCTTCGCTAATACCCACGGTTGCGTTTCATCAATATATTTGTTCGTACGGCTAACTAATTGCCAAATGGAACTTAGCGCTACAGAGAATTCCATATTCTCCATTGCCTCTTCTACTTTTTTCAATGTATCTTTGGCAAATGTCACTAACGTTTCATCGAACTCAGTTACATTTGCTTTAAATGCAGGGATTTCCCCGTTAAAGTATTTATCAATCATAGCTACTGTACGATTTAATAAGTTACCTAAATCATTCGCTAAATCAAAGTTGATTCGTTCAACAAATCCTTCTGGTGTGAATACTCCATCAGATCCAAATGGAACTTCGCGAAGTAAGTAGTAACGCAATGCATCTAATCCGTAACGATCAATTAGTGTAACTGGATCTACTACGTTTCCTTTTGACTTACTCATTTTTCCATCCTTCATTAAAATCCAGCCATGAGCAAAGACTTTCTTCGGAAGTGGTAAATCTAAAGCCATTAAAATAATTGGCCAATAAATTGTGTGGAAACGAACGATTTCTTTCCCAACTAAATGGACATCTGCTGGCCAGAATTTTTTATACTTCTCTTCATTTTCTGTTCCATATCCTAATGCAGTAATGTAATTAGACAACGCATCTACCCATACGTAAATAACGTGTTTTGGGTTACCTGGAACACGAACTCCCCAGTCAAATGAAGTACGAGAAACAGCTAAATCTTCTAATCCTGGTTTAATGAAGTTATTAATCATTTCATTTTTACGGGACTCCGGCTGAATGAAATGTGGGTTATCTTCATAGAACTTTAATAGTCGGTCTACATATTTACCCATTCTAAAGAAATAAGACTCTTCGCGAACAAGTTCTACAGCGTGACCACTATCTGGGCTTTTTCCACCAACTACTTTGTCACCTTCCATAATTGGATCTACTAATTGATGCGCTGTATAGAATGTTTCATCTTGTACAGAATACCAACCTTCATATTCATCAAGATAAATATCGCCTTGATCTACTAGCTGCTTGAAGATTTTCTCAACAACATCTTTATGACGATCTTCAGTTGTACGAATAAAATCATCATAAGAGATATCCATCTTCTCCCAAAGTTCTTTAATCCCTGATACAATGTTATCCACATATGCCTGTGGTGTAACATTTAGTTCTTCTGCTTTCTTTTGGATCTTCTGTCCATGCTCATCAGTTCCTGTTAAATAATGAACATTGTATCCTTGCATACGCTTATATCGTGCCATCGCATCTCCTGCTACTGTCGTATAAGCATGTCCAATGTGTAACTTTCCACTTGGATAATAAATTGGGGTAGTAATATAAAAGGACTTATTTTCCTCTTTCATCGTTTTGGACCTCCCGAATAACCTCATATGTATTTATAAACAGTATATCAAAAACTCATATATAAAGTGAAACTTTAATCCGTGGAGAGGGTTCATCCCCCATGGATTATTAGCCCACACCAATCGGGCTTTTACGAGCAGTTGATCTCCCACTTAACTTCTTTGCTCCGGCTAAATTTTGAAGTGGGAGTCTTACTGCTCACAAATAGCGGGATAAAAACGAGTTAATGCTCGATATCTTTATCATCTATTACTCATATTCAAAAAAATATACAATATATTTCCCGAAAAGTATAAACATTACAAAAAATAATACAAAACAATTGTAGAAATGACTTACATTCTATCATATATAAGAAGTATAAAAATCTATAAATCTTTTTTAAAAATATAGAATTTAATAATTGACGGAAATGTAAATGATTGGTATCATATGTCCATAGGGTATTTTGTCGAAAAATGACGAATCAAAAAATAGACTCGAAACTTATAAACTATTTATTTAGGAGGAAAAGAATTATGAAATCTACTGGTATCGTTCGTAAAGTTGATGAATTAGGTCGTGTAGTAATTCCAATCGAATTACGCCGTACTTTAGGTATTGCAGAAAAGGATGCTCTTGAAATCTACGTTGATGATGAAAAAATCATCTTAAAGAAATATAAACCAAACATGACTTGCCAAGTAACTGGTGAAGTATCTGATGGTAACCTATCTTTAGCTGAAGGTAAAATTATCTTAAGTAAAGAAGGCGCTGAACAAGTCTTAAACGAACTTCAAGATTATATCGAAACAGCAAAATAAGCTTCTCAATTATGAGAAGCTTATTTTTTATCCACATGATAGATTTGATATACGTCGCGTTTCGACAAATCTCGGTCTTTAGCGACTATTTTTATCGCTTCTTTTGAATTCATACCTTTTTCATTTATATAATGTTCAATATGATTATATACTGAAATAGCTTCCCACCATTGTTCTTCTGGAGTAGGTTCTTCTGTTGAACCTGCTACTAAAATACAAAACTCACCACGAACTTCATTTTGCTTCGTCCACTCAATCGCTTCTTCAATTGTTCCACGAATAAACTCTTCAAATTTTTTCGTTAGCTCACGACATAATACGATTTCCCTATTTCCTAATACTTCTTGCATAGAGATTAAAGTATCATCTAAACGATGTGGCGCCTCATAAAACATCATTGTAGTTGGAATATAGCGTAGTTTTTCTAATTCAAGCTTACGTCCCTTTTTATTTCTTTGCAGGAAACCATAGAAATAAAAATGTTTTGTCTCAAGTCCTGATGCAATCAATGCTGTAAGGGCTGCATTTGCCCCAGGAAGCGGAATAACATGATATTGTTCTGCTACAGCCTCTACAACGATATCATAACCAGGATCTGAAATACATGGCATACCAGCATCGCTCACAATGGCTACAGTCTTACCTTCTTCTAACTTATCTAAAATTTTCCGTCCACTTACTCCTTTATTATGCTCATGATAACTCATAACTGGTGTTTCAATTTCAAAGTAATTACAAAGTTTCTTCGTTTGCCTTGTATCTTCCGCTGCAATAATGTCTGCCTCTTTTAAAATTCGGATTGCACGAAATGTCATATCCTCTAAATTTCCGATTGGAGTCGGTACTAAATATAAAACTCCCTTTTCATTTTGCTGAAAGCTTTTTTGCTGCCACATAGCGTTCTCCTTTTTGCATGTATTCTTCTTTTTTTTTCCTCGTTAACTGCTTAAAGTGATACTCAGCTTGCATAGCCGTTCGTTTATCCTCGTGATCCTCTACATATTTTAAAACAACTGGAAGTCTAGCGCGTGTATATCTAGCACCTTTTCCACTATTATGGGTCTGAATCCGTTTTTCTATATGATTTGTGTATCCAGCATAATAACTTCCATCAGAACACTCCACCACATAAAAACAATGCTTATTCTTCTCCATATAAAATTGAACGAAGCTCCTTTGTATATTCATTGTTTTCTTCATATACAAAAAGAGGTGGTAAGATTTTTAAATCTGCATTCCCATCCTTAATTCCTTCAATTAACAATGTATTCGCTTCTTTACCAGCCTTAGGATAAACAAATCGCACACGTTTCGGTTCAATTTTGTATTTACGCATTAATGTGACGATGTCGAGCAAACGACCTGGACGATGTACAAATGCTACTTTCCCACCCTGTTTCACTAGCTGACTACTTGCGTATACAACATCTTCTAGTGTGCACATAATTTCATGACGAGCTATCGCTAAATGTTCATTCATATTCTTCTCAGAAGTTTGTGGTGTTTGAAAATAAGGAGGATTACATGTTACAACATCATATTGATGACGTCCAAGTTTCTCCGGCATATCTTTCAAATCTCCATGGATTAAATGAATTCTTTCTGCTAAATTATTGTATTGAACACTTCTTATTCCCATATCATATAAGCGCTCTTGAATTTCTACACCTGTAATTTTCCCTTTTGTCCTTGTACTTAATAAAAGAGGGATAACTGCATTACCTGTACACAAATCAAGTAAATTACCTTTTTGAATTGGCACCCAAGCAAAATCTGCAAGTAAAACAGCATCCAAAGAAAAATTAAATACTGATGGACTTTGTACAATCTTCATATCTTGCGCTAATAAGTAATCTAAACGCTCATCTTCATATAAATTCATATATTGCTCCCTTTCTTACACTTAACCTACCCTATTTCATCTTCTATTAATGTAAAAATAAATTTCATTCTACTCTCATGTATAAAAAATTACCTTTCCAATTATATTGGAAAGGTAATCTCACTTTTTATTTAAAAATGACAGACAGAATAAACAATCTCCCTCTTTACGTACACTTCCATAATGTAGATTGCAAATATGAAAACCTTCTTGATATAGTCTCGCTAGATTATCGTAGCCTTCACCAATATCTGTCTTCGCCTTCATTTCTTTGCGTTTTTGAGTTTTTTGTTTTTCCTTGTTCTGCACTTCTTCAAAACGATGTCGCAAATTTTCATTTTCCATTTTTATATGTTGGTTTTCTTCCAATAATTCTGCAAGATGTTGTTTTAATTCTCCCAACTGTTTGTATAAATGTCCAATTTGCTCTTCCATACTAGAAACCGATGCAAAAATATCCTTTTTCTCCACAAGCACCCACCTCATTAATCTGTGGTTTGACTCGAAACGACCCCTTTATTCATTAATTCATCTAACGTATATTCTACTATCCGTTCCTTGTCTACTAGTTCCACTTGAATTAATCTTTCTAAAATATTTAATCCGATAACACGGCCAGTACCGTGCGGTGTTTGTATACGTTGATCTAAATCAGGAAGTTGTTCCTTTGCTGCCTCATATTCATCATTCTCATATTTTAAGCAACACATTAAGCGACCACATAAACCAGAGATTTTTGCAGGATTTAATGATAAATTTTGATCTTTTGCCATTTTAATGGATACAGGTTCAAAATCTCCTAAAAAAGTAGAACAACAAAGCATACGACCACATGGACCAATACCACCAAGCATTTTTGCTTCGTCACGAACGCCGATCTGTCTCAGCTCAATTCTTGTCCTAAAAATTGCCGCTAAGTCTTTCACTAGTTCCCGGAAATCAATCCGACCATCCGCAGTAAAGTAAAAAATAATCTTATTACGATCGAACGTATACTCTACATCTACAAGCTTCATATCAAGATTATGTTCTCCTACCTTTTGTTGACAAACTTGATATGCTTCTTTCGCAGCATGCCTATTCTCTTCAACAATGGTACGATCATTTTCATTTGCAATACGAATAACTTTTTTTAGCGGTAATACAACGTCATTTTCATCAACTTGCTTTTTGGTAATAACTACTTTTCCGTACTCAATACCTCTTACCGTTTCTACAATTACAAACTCATTTTCTGAGATATCGAACTGATTTGGATCAAAGTAATATACCTTTCCGGCCTTCTTAAAGCGAACACCTACTACATCATACAAAACGGTCATCCCTCCTGCAACCGCAACACTAACTGTTCGAACACAAGCTGCGCATTTACATTAGCGTTGATTCTATTTTTTGCCTCTAATATATTAAAGAGAGCTGATACAATGCGCTTCTGAGCATAAGAAAAGGATTCAAACATCTCTTTCTGCTCATGAAAAACAAGACGATCTTCTTCTCCAAGTTGAACATATAATAAATCCTTATAAATAAGGAGTAACATATCTAAGCCTTGCTGTAATTGTTCTTTCTCTCCAAAGTGCTTCCCCCATTTTTCTTGTACAAAAAAAATAGAGGCCTTATCTTTTTCGAGCGCTTCACATAATTTTATCACTAAAGCTCTCGCTTGTGCAAACCATTCATCATTACACATTAATAAAGCTTCTTCAAAACTATTTGTAAGCTGCGCAGCAAGTGTAGATAAAGAGACTGTAATACCTTCTTCCTCTAACCTCTTAATTAAAGATTCTGTAGGCAACGGCCTAAACGTAACAACTTGACAACGAGATAAGATTGTATTTAAAATCTGATGACTTTGTTCAGTAAGTAAAATAGCTGTTGTATCACTACTTGGTTCTTCTAAAAACTTTAAGAGCGTATTCGCTGCATTTGCTGTCATACGATCTGCATGCTCAATAATATATACTTTTTTATTTGCTTCTAATCCTGTTTTTGAAAACTCTTCTTGTAAATCATGAATTTGCTGTTTTTTAATAGATAATCCATCTGGTTTTACAATATGTAAGTTTGGGTAGTTACCTGAATCAATTCGGCGACAATTCGTACATACATGACAAGGCTCTACACCATTTCTTTGTGAACAGAGAAAACTTTTTGCCATTTGAATTGCTGTGGCGAACTTCCCAGTTCCTTTCCCTCCCTCTAACAAGTAAGCGTGGGATATACGCTCTTTTGCAATGCTATTCATCAACATTTTGACACCGATGGGCTGTATAGCAGAAAGCTGCTCCCACGTATTTATCATACTGCATACCTCACTTATTTCATTCTTTCCTTCTATTATAACAATTTATCTTCTATAATCTGAACAACTTCTTCTATAAGTTTTTTCATTGGTTGATCAGCATTTACTAATACAATGCGATTAGAGAAACGCTCTACAACTTGTAAATACCCTTCACGCACACGTTTATGGAAAGAGATATCTTCCATATCTAGTCGATTTACTTCACGTCCTGCATCTTTTCCAATTCGTGCTAAACCTACCTCTGGCTCAATATCTAAATAGATTGTTAAACTAGGCATACAATCTTCCGTTGCGAAACGATTAATTTCAAATACTTTATCCATACCTAAGCCTCTTGCATATCCTTGATATGCTAAAGAACTATCTATAAAACGATCACATAGTACAAGATAGTTTTCCTCAAGTGCTGGCATAACTTTTTCCACTAAATGTTGTCTACGTGCAGCAGCATATAAGAGCGCCTCTGTACGTGCTTCCATCATCGTATACTCTTTTTTATGTAAAATTGTTCTAATATCTTCAGAAATTGCAATACCACCTGGTTCTCTGGTCGCCATTACCTTTTGTTCCTTTTGCTCAAAATATGGTAATAAACTTTTAATTAATGTTGTTTTACCCGAACCTTCTGGCCCTTCAATTGTTACAAATAATCCCTTCATCCTAAAACCTACTTTCTATATCATACACGTTCATATATTTCGTACTACCTTGAAAACGAGCCCCTGTTTTCTCTAAATGAGTAATTTGCTTTGTATGTTCTTGAGTAATTCTCTCTCCATACATGATCAATGGAATTCCAGGTGGATACGGAATCACCATTTCTGCAGCTATCATACCAACGGCTTCTTCTATAGATACTAACTTCGTTTCATATCTCTCTAATTGTTTATACGTATACGGTAAAGGGGAAATCTCCCCTTTATAAGTATAACGAATTGATGCTGTCTTGTCTTTTACCTTATATTGCTGCATAGCTAATCGAATGATCTCTATAGCTTTCATATAACCCTCATTTACTTGTAACGGTAATATAAATAGGACGTTATATGGATCTGCCATTTCCGTATATATACCGACTTTTTCAAATACAGACTGTAATTCATACCCCGATAACTGACAGCGAGTTTGCACCGTAACTTTTAATTCATCTTGCGATGGATATTGTAAAATAGCTATTTGTGGGATAGATCGCAATCCTTCTTTAAATCGGCGTAAAAACTCAACGATTTCATCATGACCTTCTTCCTTTATAACTGCTATTGCAAAACGTGCTATATCAAGAGAAGCCATAATTGGATACGATGGGCTACTAGATTGTAGCATACTTAAATAGGAGGAAACTTTTTCTTCGCTCACCAAACGGCTATTTATATGTAAATAAGATCCCATTGTCATCGCAGGTAATGTTTTATGTGCGGAATGAACCACAATATCCGCACCATAAACTAATGCTGACTTCGGGAAGGGGTCCCCTATACAAAAATGCGCCCCATGGGCTTCATCTACTAGAACAGGAATTTTATGTGCATGTGCGTAAGCGATACTTGCCTCTAAATCAATTCCCATACCATAGTAATTAGGATGTGTTAAAATAAGTGCTTTTGCATTTGGATACTTTGTAATTGCCTCCTTAATAATTTCATCATGAACACCTACTGGTACGTTATGTAATTCATCAATCCATGGATTTAAAAAGACCGGATTAGCCCCTGCTAATTTCAAACCATTAATGATCGATTTATGACAATTTCTTTGTACGAGGACAATATCATGTTCGCTGCAGCAAGACAAAATCATTGCTAAATTCCCAACTGTTGAACCATTAATTAAAAAATAACTTTTGTGCACGCCATATACTTCAGCTAATAATTGCTGTGCTTCATCTATACATTCAAACGGGCTATGTAAATCATCTAATCCTGTTAACTCTGTTACATCAATTGATAATATGTCCTTAAACCCCCCTGAAGCTTTCTGAGGGAAGTTTAAACCATTCTTATGACCCGGAACATGAAAAGATAGTAGTCGCCTTTCTTTAAATTCCATTAGCGCCTCATATAAAGGCATACGATTTTGATTCATATATATCTCTTCCTTATTATTCATTCTGTATCTATTATACAGATATTAGGGCAAAAAAAATAATAGGCATAATGCCTATTTAAAAATATGATACTTCTAATTTTCGCAGTTGTTTTAAATAATGTATATACTTCGGGTCAGTTGTCTCAGTATTCACCAGATTTCTTTCGCACTCGTAACATATTAAATTATTATATACATATATTCCTTCCCCTCTTTTTTTCTCACAAACGATGCAAATTTCACTTGGTAATTTCATAATCTTTCCTCCCTTTTTAAATAAACATATTATATACCTCTATTCCTTAACAAATTTCCGGAAAATATACATCAATTTTTTATATAATATGATTTATTCTTGGGCAACGTGTTTGTATTACTTATGTATTCCCTTTACTTCTTTCATGTACTGTTTAAAAACAAAAAAACACAAGTCAAAAGACTTGTGTTTTTATCTTGCTTGGCGACGTCCTACTCTCACAGGGACAAGGTCCCAACTACCATCGGCGCTAGAGAGCTTAACTTCCGTGTTCGGTATGGGAACGGGTGTGACCTCTCTGCCATCATCACCAAACTATGAAGGTATATTCCTTCAAAACTAGATAACATTTGCTTCATATTATATGGTTAAGTCCTCGATCTATTAGTATTCGTCAGCTCCACATGTCACCATGCTTCCACCTCGAACCTATCAACCTGATCATCTTTCAGGGATCTTACTAGCTTACGCTATGGGAAATCTCATCTTGAGGGGGGCTTCATGCTTAGATGCTTTCAGCACTTATCCCTTCCGCACATAGCTACCCAGCTATGCCCTTGGCAGAACAACTGGTACACCAGCGGTGCGTCCATCCCGGTCCTCTCGTACTAAGGACAGCTCCTCTCAAATTTCCTGCGCCCACGACGGATAGGGACCGAACTGTCTCACGACGTTCTGAACCCAGCTCGCGTACCGCTTTAATGGGCGAACAGCCCAACCCTTGGGACCGACTACAGCCCCAGGATGCGATGAGCCGACATCGAGGTGCCAAACCTCCCCGTCGATGTGGACTCTTGGGGGAGATAAGCCTGTTATCCCCGGGGTAGCTTTTATCCGTTGAGCGATGGCCCTTCCATGCGGAACCACCGGATCACTAAGCCCGACTTTCGTCCCTGCTCGACTTGTAGGTCTCGCAGTCAAGCTCCCTTATGCCTTTGCACTCTACGAATGATTTCCAACCATTCTGAGGGAACCTTTGGGCGCCTCCGTTACACTTTAGGAGGCGACCGCCCCAGTCAAACTGCCCACCTGACACTGTCTCCCGGGTCGATGAGACCCGTAGGTTAGAATTTCAATACAGTCAGGGCGGTATCCCACCAGCGCCTCCACCGAAGCTAGCGCTCCGGTTTCAATGGCTCCCGCCTATCCTGTACAAACTGTACCAAAATTCAATATCAGGCTACAGTAAAGCTCCACGGGGTCTTTCCGTCCTGTCGCGGGTAACCTGCATCTTCACAGGTACTATAATTTCACCGAGTCTCTGGTTGAGACAGTGCCCAAATCGTTACACCTTTCGTGCGGGTCGGAACTTACCCGACAAGGAATTTCGCTACCTTAGGACCGTTATAGTTACGGCCGCCGTTTACTGGGGCTTCAGTTCAGAGCTTCGCTTACGCTAACCCCTCTCCTTAACCTTCCAGCACCGGGCAGGTGTCAGCCCCTATACTTCGCCTTACGGCT
>NZ_JBBOTR010000001.1:12500-27500 GCF_038005725.1 Bacillus sp. FSL R12-0074 | reverse complement strand
ATGGCACCACGCAAAACATGATATACACCTTGATATTCTTTCATTTTTTCCATCGCAATTACATCTTTCGGCTCTTGTACTACACAAACAACCGATTGATCCCTATGCGAATCGTCACAAATATAACAAGGATCGCGGTCAGTGATATGTCCGCACACAGAACAATACGCTAAATCTCGCTTTGCATTCACAAGTGCTTTCGCAAAACCTAGTACATCATCCTCTTTCATATCTAACACGAAGAATGCCAATCGAACCGCTGTTTTCGGTCCAATTCCTGGCAACTTCATAAAACTATCGATTAATTTTGATATCGGTTCTGGATAATGCATATATCAATATCCTCCTAGAACATTCCACCTGGTAAGTTCATGCCTTTTGTAAATTTGCCCATTGTAGAGTTTGAAAGTTCATCAACCTTTTTAAGTGCATCATTCGTTGCAGCTAATACTAAGTCTTGTAACATTTCGATATCTTCTGGATCTACAACTTCTTCTTTAATTTTCACTTCAAGAACTTGCTTATGACCATTTGCAATAACAGTAACCATTCCGCCGCCAGCTGTACCTTCAACTGTTTTTTCGCCAAGCTCTTCTTGCGCCTTCGCCATGTCCTTTTGCATCTTTTGCATTTGTTTCATCATATTATTCATATTTCCCATTCCGCCACGCATCATAATTAATTCCTCCTCATTATTATTACTCTTTTATTTCAATAAGTTCTTGCCCTACTAATTTTACAGCCTCTTCTATAAGAGGATCTTCTTTTTGTTCTGGGCTTTCTTCAGAATCCCCGCCTTCGCGTTGTAAAAAGTCTTCACGAATTTTACCCCATTCACTTTTTGGGATAGCAATCATATTTAACCTTTTACTTAACAATTCAAAAAGGGTTTGTTCCAATGTATCCATCGCTTCTCGATTTTCACTAGCCATTTTGCAATGAATCTCATATTGAAATGCTAACACATAGGTATCATCCGAAGCCGCAACTGGTTCACTATTTTCTAATAAAACAGCAAATGCTACTTTGTTATGTGACTTGAGCCTTCCTAATAATTCGCCCCATACAGCTTTTAACTGTTCTAAATCTTGACGCTTCGCTTGCTTTAACACTTCATTCACACGTCCAACAGGAATTTTCATACTTCCTGTTCGTACCGGTTTTGGTGTTGCCCGCGTCTCTCTTACTTCCTGCTGCACACCAGCTGGCACGCCATTCTTTTTAACTTGCTCTAACTCTTTCTCCAACTGCTGCATCCTGTTCATAATCGCTTGTAAACGATCTGCGCCGTTTGCTTGCATCATAAACTGCTGACACAGTTGCACCATAACAACTTCCAAGAATATTCTTGGATGGTTTGTCCACTTCATCTCCTGTTGTCCCTTACTAAGGGTATGAATAATTTCATAGATTACTTCCGGTTGCATTTCTTCACTTAACGTACGGAATTGATCATCTACAATTACCCGTTCCAACATATGTTCTAATTGTGGTGAAGTTTGATATAAAAGCATATCACGATAGTAGTAAATGAAATCCTCCATAAAGCGAACTGGATCTTTCCCTTTACTCATCATCTCATCTATAATACGTAACGCTCTTGATACATCATTTTCACGTATACATTCTACCAGGTCACCCAAATATCGCTGAGATACAGATCCTGTTACAGCTAAAACATCTTCACTCGTCACCGTCTCATCACTATAAGAAATAGCTTGATCAATAAGACTGAGCGCATCACGCATACCACCTTCGGCGGCACGCGCTACGATTTGTAACGCTTCATCTTCTACTTGCGTACCTTCATTTGTCACGACCGTCGATAATCTCTCAACGATATCATTTACTGATATCTTTCGAAACTCAAAACGCTGACAACGCGAAATAATTGTAGCTGGAATTTTATGCGGTTCTGTTGTCGCCAGAATAAAAATAACATGTCCTGGCGGCTCTTCTAAAGTTTTCAAAAGCGCATTAAAGGCACCCATAGAAAGCATGTGAACTTCATCAATAATGTATACTTTATATCCTACAGCACTTGGAGCATATTTTACTTTATCTCTTATATCTCGAATTTCATCTACACCGTTATTTGAAGCCGCATCAATTTCTAATACATCTGAAATAGACCCTTGTGTAATTCCTAAACAAGAAGGACATTCATTACAAGGTTCAGCTACCGGGGCGTGTTCACAGTTAATTGCCTTTGCAAATACTTTTGCAATTGTCGTTTTCCCTGTTCCCCTCGGACCCGAAAACAAATAAGCATGTGAAGCTTTCTCTTGAAGAAGGGCATTTTGCAACGTTTTTGTCACGTGCTTTTGACCGACTACATCTTCGAATTTTTGCGGTCTCCATGTTCGGTATAACGCTTGGTATGACACGAAAATACGGCCTCCCTCAAAGGTTATTATCTTATTTATTATAACCCATTCTGTTTATAGATTCCAAAAGTTATTTTCCATACAAAAAACTCACCTTTATATAAAGGTGAGTTTTGTATACATATATAACTGCCGTGCACCTTCTGTCGATTACGTACCATAAGCGTTACTCAAGCAGTTAGCTCGGTTCAGGCACTCCTGCGGCACACGAGAAAACCCGCTTATTGCTGCTTCCTTCCGGACCTGACAAGGTTCACGGGGTCCCGTTGCGCAGGACCCAAACGTCAACACCACTTACTTAAGGCAGACCTTACAGCAACATAACCTCGAGAAGGGATTCAGCCTCGCTAGAGCGGATTGCGAGTATAGGGCACCGCTACCTCCCCGCTTAGCACGGCAAAGTTAAAACCAATATTCGGTTGCCTTGGATAAGGCATTATCAGTATAACTTGTTTTTTTACAAAATGCAAATACGTTAGTTACCATTACTTTTCTCTAGTTTTTTCACTTCTTTTCTTTTCTTACGAAGCTCCCTAAAAAAAATCGTTAACAACGTACCACATTCTTCTTCAAGTACACCAGGCACTACTTCACACTGATGATTAAAACGCTCATCAGTTAAAAGATTCATCAACGTACCTGCACATCCACCTTTCGGATCGCTCGCACCATATACAACCCGTTTTATACGCGATAAAACAATTCCCCCTGCACACATTGGGCAAGGTTCTAATGTTACATATAACGTTGCATCTTCTAAACGCCATGTCCCTAATTTTTTGCAAGCTTCATCAATAGCTAAGAGTTCGGCGTGAGCTATTGATCTCTGTTCAGTTTCTCTTAAGTTATGTGCGACACTAATCACTTCACCATCTAGCACAATTACAGCACCAATTGGTACCTCTTGTATCGCCTCCGCCTTCTTCGCTTCCTCTATTGCTAACTGCATAAAATATATATCTCGCTCCATAATATAGTCCTTTCACCAAAAATAAAATACACTTTTTCATTTCTTGCAGGTGGGATAACTTTTACAAATTCAATCCAACCTAAAGAAGAAAGAGAGGGAATTACATATGAAAAATACTGCCTTACTCATTATCGATATGATTAATGATTTTCAATTCTCCCACGGACCCATCCTGGCACAGAAATGTGAAATTATAAAGAACCCCATTTTACAATTAAAGGACACCATGAAATCATTGGGCTATCCGATAATTTATGTCAATGATCACTATCAACTTTGGAGATCTGATATTGATCAACTTATCACCCATTGTACAAATGAGTATAGTAAAAATATTATCGAGGCCATTGCTCCGCATACTGACGATTACATTTTTATTAAACCACATTACTCTGCTTTTTATGAAACACCTTTGAATTCTTTATTAGGTTATTTAAAAATCGAAAATCTCATTTTAACAGGAATTGCCGGGAACATATGCATCCTTTTTACAGCTAATGATGCCCATATGAGAAATTATACACTTTATGTACCACGGGATTGCATCGCTTCTAATAACGAGCAAGATAATGAACATGCTTTAAAAATAATGGAAGCCACATTAAAGGCAAATATTGTACCGTCATCCCAAATAAAATTTAATTAATACATATCTATTTTCTAACTTTTTATATCAAATTAGTCCGCTCGCTCCCCTCTTGTGCTACAATAATTCTGTTTTGTGTTTTTAGTAGTCACGGTAAATCACTGATTGAAAGGAGGAAACAGCGTGACCGGAGTACCATTTATCACGGTTGAAGGACCAATTGGTGTTGGAAAAACTTCACTTGCGAAGGAACTTTCAACTCACATGCAACTCCACTTACTAAAAGAGATTGTTGATGAAAATCCTTTTTTAGGAAAATTCTACGAAGACATCGACGAATGGAGTTTTCAAACAGAGATGTTCTTTCTTTGTAATAGATACAAACAACTAGAGGATATTAACATAAAGTATTTGAATCAAAGAAAGCCTGTAGTAGCAGATTATCATATATTTAAAAATTTAATTTTTGCATCCCGTACATTAAAAGATTCTCAATATGACAAGTACATGCAAATTTATCGCATTCTTACGCAAGATATGCCTGTGCCAAATGTCATCGTTTATTTAACAGCGAGCCTAGAAACATTACAAAAACGAATTGCCATGCGCGGAAGAGAATTCGAAAAAAATATGGATCCAAATTACTTGCTACAGCTTACAAAAGATTACGAAACAGCAATGGATGCTTTCAAAAAGGACCATCCAGATATTCCAGTATTGAAATTTAATGGAGACGATATGGATTTTGTAAGAAATCATGATGATTTAAATGTCATCTTATCAGCTCTTCAAAATACTCTCTTGAAGGAGTCGAAATAACAATGAATTTAAGGCAAAAATATGATATACCAAATGATGCAGTTATCACTATTGCTGGAACAGTAGGTGTCGGTAAATCAACTATGACAACTGCATTGGCTAACTCTTTAGGTTATCGTACATCTTTTGAAAAAGTAGATTCCAACCCATATTTGGACAAGTTCTATGCCGATTTCACACGCTGGAGCTTTCACTTACAAGTGTACTTTTTAGCAGAACGATTTAAAGAACAAAAAAGAATTTTCGAATATGGTGGCGGTTTTGTTCAAGATCGTTCTATCTATGAGGACACTGGTATTTTCGCAAAAATGCATTACGAAAAGGGTACAATGACTGAAACTGATTATGAAACATACAAAGGTTTATTTGATGCTATGGTCATGACTCCTTACTTCCCTCATCCAGACTTATTAATTTACCTAGAAGGTTCTTTTGATGATATTGTCGATCGTATTCAAGAACGAGGACGTCCCATGGAGCAGCAAACACCAATTGAATATTGGAAAGAGATGCATGGACGTTACGATAACTGGATTAATAACTTTAATTCATGCCCTGTTTTACGATTAAACATTAATGAATACGATATTTTAAAAGATGGCGATTCAATCGAACCAATCATTAAAAAAATTGGACATTTTTTAAAACAAACACGTAAACTTGTAAAATAAAAAACCCGTGCATATGCACGGGTTTTCCTATGAAATTACTTTTTCTTTTTTGTCGGAGCAATAATTTCACTCTCTGGCTTTCCAGCATTAATACGCTGACGAACAGTACTCGTACTAATATCATATGTTTCAGCAATCTCTTTAACAGTCAATTCTTTCCCATTAATTACTGCTGTTAGTAATTTCCCTGTACGTTTTGGAGTTACTTCTTTTTGCGCAGCTGGTTTTTCAGCTTCTTTTGGTACCTCTACTTTTTTTGCAACCTGTTTTACATCACAAGTGCAACCACAAAGTTTACGGAATGTATCATCACTTATAATGCGCGACACATTTGCACCACTGTTTAAAATTCTATTGTTCTTACAGACAGGACATTGTACATAATATAAAGTTTTTCCATCTAAAGGAAACGTTTGTATAATAAGATCCATGTTAACTCCTTTCATATCTATGAAGATAATCATCGGAATATGAGTGTGTAATAAGGACACTATATCCTTACATCATACTTTATGATTGGTTTTAAAATAAAAACTCGTTACGTGTTGGTAACGAGTTCTCCAATCTCCACTTATATGCGCTGTTGTCAATTATATCTGGAGGAGGTAGAGGGATTCGAACCCCCGCGCGACTCTCGCCGCCTGTCGGTTTTCAAGACCGATCCCTTCAGCCAGACTTGGGTATACCTCCATATTGACATCAAATATAATATCAAAAGAAAAACAGTTAGTCAACCCTACTATAATAAATTATGAGGAAAGGAAAATTTTACTTCCCCTCTCCTTTATGACACTGCTGACAACGTCCATAATTACCAATCACTCATACCGATGAATGTTTTAACTTATTTAATAACTGTTTTTCCTCCCATATAAGGGCGAAGAACTTCTGGAATTATAATTGTACCATCTTCTTGTTGGTAGTTCTCTAAAATAGCTGCCACTGTACGTCCAATTGCAAGACCAGATCCATTTAGTGTATGAACATGCTCCGGTTTACCATTTGGCTCACGACGGAAACGGATATTCGCGCGTCTCGCTTGGAATGCCTCAAAATTACTACAAGAAGAAATTTCACGATATGTACCATAGCTTGGAATCCATACTTCAATATCGTATTTCTTCGCTGCTGTAAATCCTAAATCTCCTGTACACATGCTCATAACGCGATATGGCAACTCTAATAATTGTAACACGCGCTCTGCATCATTTGTTAATTTTTCTAACTCTTCGTAAGAATCTTCTGGTTTCACGAACTTCACAAGTTCAACTTTATTAAATTGGTGTTGGCGAATTAAACCACGTGTATCACGACCAGCTGAACCTGCTTCAGAACGGAAGCATGAGCTAAACGCAGCATATCGTATCGGCAATTGCTCTTTACTCACAATCTCATCACGATGCATATTCGTTACAGGTACTTCAGCTGTTGGGATTAGGAAATAATCTTCACTTTCAATACGGAATGCATCTTCTTCAAACTTTGGAAGTTGTCCTGTTCCTGTCATACTTGCACGGTTTACCATATAAGGAGGCAATACTTCCTCATATCCATGCTCATCAGTATGAAGGTCAAGCATAAAGCTAATCAAAGCACGTTCTAATCTTGCACCAGCACCTTTGTAAAATACAAATCGGCTTCCTGTTACTTTCCCAGCACGTTCAAAATCTAAAATCCCTAAATCAGTAGCAAGGTCCCAATGCGGTTTTGGCTCATAAGTAAATTCTTTCACTTCTCCCCAAGTACGTGCTACTACGTTATCATCCTCTGTTTCACCTATTGGAGCAGATTCATGAGGGATATTTGGGATAGATAGCATTAATCTTTCTAAATCTTCTTCAACTGTACGAAGCTCATTATCAAGATCTTTTACTTTTTCCCCAACTTCACGCATTTCTAGAATTAGAGCTTCCGCATCTTTCTTTTCACGCTTTAATACTGAAATTTGTTGAGATACTTCGTTACGTTTACTTTTTAATTCTTCTGTTTGAACAAGTAGCTCTCTTCTTCTCGTATCAAGTTCTTCAAAACGACCAAAATCCGTTAAATCTTCGCCTCTATGCTGTAATTTTGCTTTTACTTCTTCAAAATTCGTACGTAAAAATTTAATATCAAGCATTATATACTCCTCCTTTTATTTTATAAAACACAAAAAACTCCCGTCCCTATACAAAGGGACGGGAGTTAACCCGCGTTGCCACCCTAGTTGAAAGCATTATCGCTTTCCTCTCAAGTAGAAATAACGGCTCTTCACCGGGAATGTTTACTAATCAAAAGATATTCCACATTCCATTCCAGGATGGATTCACAAACTGTTTCTATCGATTTCCACCAACCATCGACTCTCTATAAGAAACAACATCTGTTACTACTTCCTATCAACACGCTTATTTTATAAAATTGTTATCATCAATTTACTATAATCTTATACAAGTTGCAAGTTACTTATACAACTTTTTTCATTTTCGCTTCTTTTACCATTTCTACAAAGTATGCTGTTACACGATGATCATCCGTTAATTCCGGATGGAAAGAAGCAGCTAAAAACGGCCCTTGCCTTACCGCTACCATTCGCTCGCCATGCATAGAAAGTACTTCAACATCATCAGCTACATTTACAACATACGGAGCACGGATAAATACACCAACAAAGTCTTCTCCCACACCTTTCATTGAAAGTGCAGCTTCAAAACTATCTTTTTGGCGTCCGAACGCATTGCGCTCAACCGTAATATCCATAGCACCAATATGTGCTTCTTCATAGCCAATAAGTGTTTTCGCAAGAAGAATCATTCCTGCACATGTACCAAACATTGGTTTACCAGACTTCGCAAATGTACGAAGAGGCTCCATGAAAGCATACTTATCAATAAGACGGCGCATTGTTGTACTTTCACCGCCTGGTAAAATAAGACCATCAATCTCTTCAAGTTGCTCTATACGCTTTACAACAACAGCTTCTGCACCACTTGCCTCAACTGATTTTACATGCTCACGAACTGCACCTTGAAGACCTAGTACACCGATTTTCACCATTTTAAAGATCTCCTTTAATTACCATCCACGCTCTTGCATGCGTTGTTCTGGTAATAACGTTGAAATTTCGATACCTTTCATTGCATTACCTAATCCTTTAGAAAGGCTTGCAATTAGTTCGTAATCTTCATAATGAGTCGTTGCTTCAACGATTGCACGTGCAAATTTCTCTGGGTTCTCTGATTTGAAGATACCAGATCCAACAAATACACCATCAGCACCAAGTTGCATCATTAACGCTGCATCTGCTGGTGTTGCTACACCACCTGCTGCAAAGTTTACAACTGGCAGGCGACCAAGGCGTTTAATTTCAAGTAGTACTTCATAAGGAGCACCAGTATTTTTTGCATATGTCATTAACTCATCTTCACGTAGACTTGCAACTTGACGGATTTCTGCATTGACTTGGCGCATATGACGCACTGCCTCTACAATGTTTCCTGTTCCAGGTTCACCTTTTGTACGAAGCATAGCTGCACCTTCTGCAATACGACGTGCAGCTTCTCCGATATCGCGGCAACCACATACAAACGGAACTGTGTAATCACGTTTATTTAAATGGTATACTTCATCAGCAGGAGTCAATACTTCACTCTCATCGATATAGTCTACCCCTAATGATTCTAATACACGTGCTTCTACAAGGTGACCGATACGACATTTTGCCATAACCGGAATTGATACAGCACCCATAACTTCTTCAACAATTGTTGGATCTGCCATACGAGAAACGCCACCTGCTGCACGAATATCTGCAGGTACACGCTCTAATGCCATAACAGCAACTGCGCCTGCCTCTTCTGCAATCCTTGCTTGCTCAGCGTTAACTACGTCCATAATAACGCCGCCTTTTTGCATTTCTGCCATTCCACGTTTTACACGTTCTGTCCCTGTTACATTTGTCATGTACAAAAACCCCCCTAGGTGAATTGCTTTCCCCGTTAAAGAAGAAAATTAAGAATACTCTTACATTCTACCACTAACTATCTGATGCTTGTCTACTACTTTTTCATAAAGTCGGTATGAAAAATAGGAATAAGAAAAAGCTCCTACAATGAGGAGCTTTTAAAACCAACCTTTTACTGTATCAATAGCACCATTCCACATACCACTAAAGAAAGAACCAATTCCGCGCATAGAACGTGTAAACCAGCCTGCCTCTTCTACTTCAGATTTTGTTACAAGGTCTACTTGTAATGATTTTCCTGATAAAAATCCAGGATCATTACTATCTTTAGACGTTACAACCATTTGTCCAAGTGCAACTCCCTTTTTCAGAGGTGCTTCTTGTCCCTTATTTCTTTCTTTAAATTCTGTTTTATAAACGTCTTTACTTCCCTTTGGCACCGGAAGTGAAACAGCTTGCTTCGTTTGAACTGCCACATCTTTATCTTTCGCATTTTCAACTCTTACTGTTTCTCTTCCTTTAACCGAAGAACCTTTTTCATACATTTTCTTCATTTCAAAGCTAGCAAAGCCATAATCATATAATTTCTTTGTCTCATCAAATCTTGCCGTGTGAGATTTTGTTTTAATAACTACAGAAATGAAACGCATACCATTTCTTTCAATCGTACCAGTGAAACAATCTCCTGCTTCTGGAGTTGATCCTGTTTTCAGACCATCTACGCCTTCGTATTCCTTAATTAACCCCTTTAACATCCAGTTCCAGTTAGGCATTTCAATCCGATCCGGAGTACCTTCACGGAATACTTTTTTTGAAATTTTTGCTATGTCTAATGTTTTAGGGAAATCTTGAATAAGACGTTGTGCTAAAATTGCTACATCTCTCGCAGACATTTTATTTTCTTCATCTGGAGTTGTCCCTTCAGGATGGTGTCCTTTTAAATCTTTGTTCGTTAAGCCCGTAGAATTTACAAACTTATAATTTTTTAATCCAAACTCTTTCGATTTATCATTCATCATTTTTACAAAGTCTACTTCTTTTCCAGCAACTGCTTCAGCTAACGCTATCGTTGCACCATTAGCAGAATAAATTGCCATTGCTTCGTATAGCTCTTTTACTGTATAAGATTCACCATTTCGTAGAGGCACATTCGATAATGAACGATCTTGCGAAATGTTATACGCATATTCGGAAACCTTAACTTTTTGATCCCATTTTAGTTTCCCTTTCGCAATAGCCTCGTTCACTAGGTATTCACTCATCATTTTTGTCATACTAGCAATTGATAATAACTCATCTGCATTTTTTTGATATAAAATCTTCCCAGAATTCGCTTCTACTAAAATTGCCGCACCTGCTTCAATGTTTAAAGCGGCTCCTGTTTCTGCTGATGCATTGCTATATGGTACAAGCATGCTACAAGCTATTGTAAGCACTGTTACCAACGCAATGAATCTTTTGCAAAACATACCTTTCACTTTTGCTACCCCCAATATCTATGTACTCACATAACCGTTATTCTAACATAATCAAAAAAAAATAGACAGAGATATCAAATCTCTGTCTATTTGTATATAAGACATTACAATGAGTAGTTTGGAGCCTCTTTTGTAATCTGTACGTGATGAGGATGGCTTTCACGTAAACCTGCACCTGACATACGAATGAACTGTGCATTCTCACGTAAGAATTCTAAATTCTGCGCTCCGCAATATCCCATACCTGCACGTAATCCACCAACTAATTGATGAACTGTATCTGCTAAAGGTCCTTTATATGGTACTCGTCCTTCAATACCTTCAGGAACAAGTTTTTTGTTTCCTTCTTGGAAGTAACGATCTTTACTTCCTTTTTCCATCGCTCCAACAGAACCCATACCACGATATACTTTAAATTGGCGACCTTGGTAAATTTCAGTTTCTCCAGGGCTTTCAGCAACACCAGCAAACATACTACCTAGCATAACAACGTGTGCTCCTGCTGCTAAAGCTTTAACCATATCACCAGAGTACTTAACACCGCCATCAGCAATAACTGGAATACCGTGTTTACGAGCTTCTGTTGCACAATCATAAACTGCTGTTAATTGTGGTACACCAACACCAGCTACAACACGCGTTGTACAAATAGAACCTGGTCCAATACCAACTTTAACTACGTTTGCACCAGCCTCAATTAATGCTTTCGTTGCTTCAGCTGTAGCAACATTTCCAGCGATAATATTTAGTGCTGGATATTTCGCACGAACTTCTTTTACTTTTTCAATAACACCTTTAGAATGCCCATGAGCTGTATCAAGTACAATTGCATCTACGCTAGCTTTTACTAATGCATCGATACGAAGCATTGCATCAGCCGTTACACCAACAGCTGCTCCAACTAATAAGCGTCCTTGCTTATCTTTAGCAGAGTTTGGGAATTCAATTACTTTTTCAATATCTTTTATTGTAATAAGCCCTTGTAATACACCGTTATTATCAACAAGAGGGAGCTTTTCAATTTTATACTTTTGTAGGATTTTTTCAGCTTCTTCCAGTGTAGTACCAACTGGAGCTGTAATTAACTGTTCTTTTGTCATTACGTCAGAAATTTTGATTGAGTAGTCTTGGATGAAACGCATATCACGGTTTGTAATAATACCAACTAATTTTCGCTCATCTAAATTATTTACAACTGGTACACCTGAGATACGATATTTTCCCATAAGATGTTCTGCATCATATACTTGATGTTCTGGAGTTAAGAAGAAAGGATCTGAAATAACGCCGCTTTCAGAGCGCTTTACTTTATCAACTTGCTCTGCTTGTTGCTCAATAGACATATTCTTATGAATAATTCCTAAACCGCCTTGGCGAGCCATTGCAATAGCCATGTCAGCTTCTGTTACTGTATCCATTCCTGCACTAATTAACGGGATGTTTAGCTGTAAGCTTTCAGATAAAACTGTTTTAACACTTACTTCTCTTGGTAATATATCTGACCTCGCTGGTACAAGTAATACATCATCAAAAGTCAAACCTTCTTTAACAAATTTAGATTCCCACATAATTGTTCCCCCCATGATACCAGAAATTATTATTAGTAGCTTATCAATTGGTTAAAATACTGTCAAGGACGTATATATATGTTAGAATTTTTAGACAATAAAAGGAGCGTAATATATGCATCAAACACATTGTACTTGGCAGCAATTAAGTTTCTTTTTTTCATCTCAAAATGTACAACGTTATCTTGCCCGTTGTTATGAAAAATCCTCCATACAAGATGCTGAAAAAAAAAGTTTTGAAAACTGTTATCCCTTTATTTACTACTTAGAACACGGGAAAAATTATTATGAATTATATAAGGTGGCCCCCTTTTCGATTCAGCCGATGTTGTTATTTTATGGAATTAGCCAACTGTTTAAAGCTTGCTTGTTAACTATTGATCCTAACTACCCAGAATCAACTACTGTTTTAGCTCATGGCGTTACGACTCGTAAACGGAAAAAACAGGGGTATCAATTTTTAGAAGATGAGGTGAAAATTCAGAAAAACGGATTGTTTACTCACGTTGCAGAACAACTGTTTCACATGAAACACTTAGAAGCGGAGAAGTTTAATATGTTAGAGCTAATGGGGAATATTCCTGAATTACAAAATTTGTTGCGCTATAGTCAAAAAGTATCAACTTTATATAAGATCGATTCAACAAATAAAAATGAGCTCTCCTTTTCAGTCAATATATTAGATCGACTACATATGACTAAAGAGCGATTTTCTCGTTACATCGAAACAACTTGTAAGCATTTATCAATACAACACGTACCTGAGAAAAATAATGAATTAAATTTGTTTTTTTCGGCACCTATTCAATCATGGAATCCTATGTATAGTACACCTTTATACTATGAGCATCTTACTGACACTTATTATTTACCACTTACGACTGACCCTAGAAACTCTAAGCCAGTGTTGCCTGAGCTCCTTGTTCATTATTTATTGCTCTATAATTTAAGTATGATTTCTAGGTATGAAACAGATTGGTGGTATGACTTACTTGGAAGCTATGGATCTGAAGATTATCCGTTTATTTATCAATTTCTCAATATTTCTGCTCAAAAAATCCCTTACTATATTTCAGCATTTTTACTAACGGAATCCAACCTATTTCATGGGAAATAAAAAAACACGAGTCAAATGACTCGTGTTTTTATCTTGCTTGGCGACGTCCTACTCTCACAGGGACAAGGTCCCAACTACCATCGGCGCTAGAGAGCTTAACTTCCGTGTTCGGTATGGGAACGGGTGTGACCTCTCTGCCATCATCACCAAACTATGAAGGTATATTCCTTCAAAACTAGATAACATTTGCTTCATATTATATGGTTAAGTCCTCGATCTATTAGTATTCGTCAGCTCCACATGTCACCATGCTTCCACCTCGAACCTATCAACCTGATCATCTTTCAGGGATCTTACTAGCTTACGCTATGGGAAATCTCATCTTGAGGGGGGCTTCATGCTTAGATGCTTTCAGCACTTATCCCTTCCGCACATAGCTACCCAGCTATGCCCTTGGCAGAACAACTGGTACACCAGCGGTGCGTCCATCCCGGTCCTCTCGTACTAAGGACAGCTCCTCTCAAATTTCCTGCGCCCACGACGGATAGGGACCGAACTGTCTCACGACGTTCTGAACCCAGCTCGCGTACCGCTTTAATGGGCGAACAGCCCAACCCTTGGGACCGACTACAGCCCCAGGATGCGATGAGCCGACATCGAGGTGCCAAACCTCCCCGTCGATGTGGACTCTTGGGGGAGATAAGCCTGTTATCCCCGGGGTAGCTTTTATCCGTTGAGCGATGGCCCTTCCATGCGGAACCACCGGATCACTAAGCCCGACTTTCGTCCCTGCTCGACTTGTAGGTCTCGCAGTCAAGCTCCCTTATGCCTTTGCACTCTACGAATGATTTCCAACCATTCTGAGGGAACCTTTGGGCGCCTCCGTTACACTTTAGGAGGCGACCGCCCCAGTCAAACTGCCCACCTGACACTGTCTCCCGGGTCGATGAGACCCGTAGGTTAGAATTTCAATACAGTCAGGGCGGTATCCCACCAGCGCCTCCACCGAAGCTAGCGCTCCGGTTTCAATGGCTCCCGCCTATCCTGTACAAACTGTACCAAAATTCAATATCAGGCTACAGTAAAGCTCCACGGGGTCTTTCCGTCCTGTCGCGGGTAACCTGCATCTTCACAGGTACTATAATTTCACCGAGTCTCTGGTTGAGACAGTGCCCAAATCGTTACACCTTTCGTGCGGGTCGGAACTTACCCGACAAGGAATTTCGCTACCTTAGGACCGTTATAGTTACGGCCGCCGTTTACTGGGGCTTCAGTTCAGAGCTTCGCTTACGCTAACCCCTCTCCTTAACCTTCCAGCACCGGGCAGGTGTCAGCCCCTATACTTCGCCTTACGGCTTCGCAGAGACCTGTGTTTTTGCTAAACAGTCGCTTGGGCCTATTCACTGCGGCTTTCCGTTAAGAAAGCACCCCTTCTCCCGAAGTTACGGGGTCATTTTGCCGAGTTCCTTAACCAGAGTTCTCTCGCACACCTTAGGATTCTCTCCTCGCCTACCTGTGTCG
>NZ_JBBOTR010000001.1:0-7500 GCF_038005725.1 Bacillus sp. FSL R12-0074 | reverse complement strand
GTTAAACGTTGCAAACGCATATCTAAAATCGCTTGCGCTTGTTTCTCACTTAAGCCGAAACGTTCCATTAAACCTTGTTTTGCAATATCAGCTGTTTTTGAACTACGGATTAAAGTAATAACTTCATCAAGATGATCTAAAGCAATTCGTAAGCCTTCTAAAATATGAGCACGCGCTTCTGCTTTCTCTAATTCATAAGCAGTACGTCTACGAATCACTACCTTTTGATGCTCTAAATAATAATATAGATTTTGTTTTAAATTTAAGACTTGTGGCTCTCCATTTACAAGAGACAACATATTAATACCGAAACTTGTTTGGAGTGCTGTATGTTTATATAGATTATTTAATAGTACATTGGCATTGGCATCACGACGTACTTCCATAACAATACGCATACCATTTCGATCTGATTCATCACGTAAATCTGTAATACCTTCAATTTTCTTATCACGAACTAGTTCTGCGATCTTTTCAATTAATCGCGCCTTATTAACTTGATAAGGTAGTTCTGTTACGATAATAGTTTGTTTACCATTTGCTCTCTCTTCAATTTCAACTTTAGCACGAAGTATAATAGAACCGCGACCTGTTTCGTAAGCTCTTCGAATTCCACTTCGCCCTAAGATTAAACCTGAAGTCGGGAAGTCTGGTCCAGGAATATATTCCATTAATTCCGCGATAGTGATATCAGGGTTATGACTTAATGCCAACACACCATCAATTACTTCTCCAAGTTGATGCGGCGGAATGTTTGTTGCCATACCAACCGCAATACCCGTCGTACCATTGACTAATAAGTTAGGGAAACGCGCTGGTAATACAACTGGCTCTCTTTCAGAACCATCGTAGTTATCTTGATAATCAATTGTATTCTTTGTAATATCACGTATTAATTCCATAGAAATCTTAGACATTCTTGCTTCTGTATAACGCATTGCTGCCGCTGAATCTCCATCAACAGAACCGAAATTACCATGTCCATCAACAAGCATGTAACGTTGACTAAAATCTTGTGCCATACGTACCATTGTTTCATAAACAGCTGAATCACCGTGCGGGTGATACTTACCAATTACTTCGCCGACAATACGCGCCGACTTCTTATATGCTTTATCAGCTGTAATTCCTAAATCATTCATCGCATATAAAACCCTACGATGAACTGGTTTTAATCCATCACGAACATCTGGTAATGCACGAGACACGATAACACTCATTGCGTAATCTAAAAATGAGGTACGCATTTCATGACTAATATTAATTTCTCGAATTCGTGCTTGTTGTTGATTGTCTGACATCAACGAGCACCTCCTCTTACATTTCCGTTACACATACATTGATTTATATGTAGAAGACAGGAATACTTAGATTCCTGTCATTACTCACTTAAATATCAAGGTTTTTCACGTATTTTGCATTTTCTTGGATAAAGTTACGACGCGGCTCTACCTTATCACCCATCAAAATTTCAAATGTTTCATCCGCTTCAATTGCATCTTGAAGGGAAACTTGAAGTAACGAACGTACTTCTGGGTCCATTGTCGTCTCCCACAGCTGAGTTGGATTCATTTCCCCTAGACCTTTATAACGCTGAATCCCAGGCTTAGGTTGAGCTGGTAATTCAGCTAGTATTTTTTCAAGTTCTTTATTGTTATAAGCATATTGAATTTTTTTACCTTGTTGTACTTTAAACAACGGTGGCTGTGCGATATATATATATCCACACTCAATGATTTGACGCATATAACGATAGAAGAACGTTAATAATAGGGTACGAATATGTGCACCATCAACATCTGCATCTGTCATAATAATAACTTTATGATAGCGAGCTTTTTCAATAGCAAAATCCCCACCAATATTTGTACCAATTGCTGTAATAATTGTACGAACTTCATCATTTGATAAAATCTTATCTAAACGTGCCTTTTCAACGTTAATAATTTTACCCTTCAGTGGTAAAATCGCTTGAAAATGACGATCGCGTCCTTGTTTTGCAGATCCGCCCGCAGAGTCACCCTCCACGATATAAATTTCGCTAATTGCTGGATCTTTAGAAGAACAATCAGCTAGCTTCCCTGGTAAACTTGAAACTTCTAGAGCACTCTTTCGGCGCGTTAGTTCACGAGCCTTTTTAGCCGCTACACGTGCACGTGCTGCCATAGTCCCTTTATCTATAATTTTACGTGCAACATTGGGATTTTCTAGTAAGAACTTTTCAAACGCCTCTGAGAATACAGACTCTGTAATCGTTCTCGCTTCACTATTTCCAAGTTTCGTCTTTGTTTGTCCTTCAAATTGTGGATTTGGATGCTTAATTGATACGATTGCTGTTAAGCCTTCACGAACATCTTCACCAGTTAAATTACTATCCGCATCTTTTAAAATATTATTTTTACGACCATAATCGTTAATTACACGTGTTAGAGCAGTCTTAAAACCTACCTCATGTGTACCGCCTTCATACGTATGAATATTATTTGTAAATGAATAAATATGATTTGTATAGCCTTCGTTATATTGAAGAGCAACCTCAACCTGAATCCCATCTTTTGAACCGTCAACATATACAGGTTCTTCATGAATCGGTTGTTTTGAACGATTTAAATGTTCAACATATGATTTAATTCCACCTTCATAATGGAATTCTTTCTTTTGCTTATGTTCACGCTTATCTTCAATTGTTAATTTAATATTACGATTTAAAAACGCCAACTCACGCATACGAGTCGCTAATGTATCAAATTCGTATTCTGTCGTCTCTGTAAAAATTTCTGAATCTGGCTTAAAGCGTGTGATCGTTCCTGTACGATCAGTTTCACCTATTACTTTTAAATCCGCAGCCGGGATCCCACGTTCATATTTTTGATAGTGTATTTTTCCATCTCGATGTACAAATACCTCTAATTCTGTTGATAAAGCATTTACAACAGATGCACCTACACCATGCAAACCACCAGAAACTTTATAACCACCACCGCCAAATTTACCACCGGCATGGAGTACCGTCATAATAACTTCTACAGCAGGACGTCCCATTTTTTCTTGTATACCAACAGGGATACCACGACCATCATCTGTTACAACAATACTATTATCTTCTTCAATACTGACATTAATTTCATCACAATATCCTGCTAAAGCTTCATCAATACTGTTATCAACAATTTCCCACACGAGGTGATGAAGACCTTTTCCACTTGTAGAACCGATATACATACCAGGACGCTTTCGAACTGCCTCCAGTCCTTCTAACACCTGAATCTGACTTTCATCATATGCATTTTCCTGTATTTGCTTTTGTTCCATTGACACAAAGATCACCTACTTTTCCATTTAAACAGAAATTATTTCCTGTCTATTTCACAATCTACCGTGCCGTTCGTTACATGAATTGTTTTCGCTTCTTTCAATGTTTCATGTTCAATTCCCTCGACACTCGTCGTTGTCACAAAGGTTTGTACTTTTCCTTGAATTGTATTTAGCAGATGCGATTGACGATAATCATCTAATTCTGATAACACATCATCTAGTAAAAGAATTGGATATTCCTTAACCTCTGAGTATATCAATTCAATTTCAGCCAATTTTAGGGATAGTGCGGTTGTTCGTTGTTGTCCTTGTGAACCAAAGACTTGAACATTTTTACTATTAACGAAGAATTGTAAATCATCACGATGAGGACCAAGTAAAGTTGTACCCCGAAAAATTTCACGTTGTTTCACGGATTGAAAACTTTCATAGTATACTTCTTTTATTTTCGACAAATCCATTGATTCTGATACATCTACACTTGGTTTATAAACGATTTCTAACTCCTCTAATCCCCTGCTAATTCCGCGATGAATTGGAGCAGCCCATTCTTGTAGTAAATGCAAAAACTCAAAACGTTTTCGCAAAATTTTTGCACCATGCTCAATAAGTTGAAGTGTAAATACATCCAACATCGTTTCCTCATTTTTACTATTCCCTTGCATCTTCTTAAGTAAATGATTTCGTTGCGTGAGTACCTTTTGATATTGACTTAATTCATACAAATAGACCGGAGCTATTTGTCCAAGTTCCATATCCAAAAAGCGTCTTCGTACTTGAGGGCTTCCTTTTACAAGATTTAAATCTTCTGGGGCAAACATAACAACATTCATTTCACCAATATACTGGCTCAATTTTTGTTGTTCTAACTGATTTAACTTTGCCTTTTTACCTTTTTTTGAAATATTTAATTCTAAGGATATTGAACTATTTCGCCTTTGTAATCTACCTTTTATATTACCATAATCCTCATCCCAACGAATGAGTTCACGATCGTTCGAAGTTCTATGAGATTTCGCCATCGCCAATACATAAATAGCTTCCATCAGATTCGTTTTCCCTTGCGCATTTTCACCAATAATTACATTGACTTTATCCTCAAAGGAAAGCTCTAAATGCTCATAATTGCGATAGTTTTTTAATTGTATTTCTGTAATAAACAAAGGGATCCCCCTTTATGCCTGAACTTGGAAAGTTCCGCTTCCCGGAATTTCAACAATATCATTTGCATATAACTTTCGGCCTCTTCTATTTTCAAGTTCTTGATTCACGTATACTTCATATTCTTGTAAGAACCATTTCACAGCGCCACCTGTATCAATTACATCAGCTAACTTTAAAAATTGTCCTAGTGTAATGTATTCTGTTGAAATCTTAATAAGTTTCATAAAATCGCTCACTTTCTGAAAGTGTTCATTCTTTCATTGTACTAAATAAACTAGCATTAGGAAAGTAATACCCCACAAATCAAATAAGGGTCACTAGTACCTTTACACTAGCAACCCTTAATCCTTACTTAGTAAGTACGGACTGGTAAAATTAATTGGATAATGGAATTATCATTTACTGTGCGAATTAAAAACGGTCTCATCGCTCCAGTAAAACTAACTTTAATTTCTGTACTGTCTAAAGCCTTTAATGCGTCCATCATATATTTTGCACTAAAAGATATTTTTAATTCTTCTCCATCTACATTTTCACATTGAACCTCTTCTACTACTTTTCCGATTTCTGGTGCATTCGAAGAAATCTCTAACATCTGTTGTTCTAATGTCGATAATTTAACAACGTTGTTACGACCATCTCTTGCTAACAGCGACGCACGATCAATCGCTTGTAAAAATTCTTTTGTATTTACAAATATATCAGTTTTACTTTCAGCTGGAATTAAACGCGTTGTATCTGGATAATTTCCTTCTAATAATCTTGAGAAGAATAATAAATGTTTTGTACGGAATAATACTTGATACTCCGTAATAACGATATCTACCATTTCTTCAGATTCATCTAGAATTTTACTTAATTCACTTAAGCTCTTACCAGGAATAACGACATTCGCTTGAAATTCATCGGCAATATTATACCCTTCGATTTTTGCTTTACGAAGTGCTAGTCTGTGACTATCTGTTGCAATACAAGTTAGCTCGCTGTTATATACCTTCCAGTTTACACCTGTCAAGATTGGTCTTGTTTCAGAACTTGAAACTGCAAATACTGTTTGACGAATCATGTGCTTTAGTAAATCTGTTGGAATCTTAAATACATGATGTTCTTCGATTTGTGGTAATAACGGATATTCAGCAGCATCTAAACCATTTAAGTTGAACTCTGATTTTCCAGATTTTATTTTTGTCATAAAATGATTTTCCACAGAAATTTCGACAGTTTCTTTAGGTAATTTTTTTACGATCTCACTAAAATATTTTGCTTGTAAAATAATACTTCCTGCTTGTTCAATTTCCACAATTTCTTTTCCAGCATCTTCGACTGGGATAAATGATTCGATAGAGATGTCTGCATCACTACCTGTTAAAGTAACTCCTTCTTCAGTTGCTACAACTTTAATCCCTGTAAGAATTGGAATTGTTGTACGAGAAGAAACTGCCTTCATTACATCTTGTACACTTCTTACAAGATAGTCTTTTTGTATTGTAAAACGCATAACGAAAAACCTCCGGTAAGTATAAGATTTTATTTATTTAATAAAGATATAAAAGTAGTAGTAATAGTACTAGGGCTTGTGGATATGTGGATAACCCTGTTTAAAGATGTAAAAACAGTCTATCTACATGTGGATAGACTGTGCGTAAAATAAGCTAAGTTATTCACACTATTCAGCTACTACTATTTTAAAATATCCTTAACTTCTTCAACGTGTTTTTGTAATTGAGTATCCGTTTTTAATAGCTTCGAAATTTTTTCGTGAGCATGGATTACTGTTGTATGATCGCGGCCACCAAATTCTTCACCTATTTTTGGCAAAGATGAGTCCGTAAGTTCACGTGATAAATACATCGCAATTTGGCGAGGGAATGCAACGGATTTTGTCCGTTTTTTTGCTTTGAAATCTTCTAATTTTACTTGATAGACGCCCCCAACAGCCTTTTGAATATCAGAAATAGAAATAATTCTAGGTATAGAGTTTGGAATAATATTTTTAAGCGCTTCAGCCGCTAAATCAGCATTCATATCTTTATTAATTAAAGATGAATAAGCTACAACTCGAATAAGTGCACCCTCTAGTTCACGAATATTTGAATCGATTTGATTTGCGATATAAAGCATAACTTCATTTGGTATATCAAGACCTTCTGCTTTTGCTTTTTTACGTAAAATTGCGATTCTAGTTTCTAAATCTGGTGGCGTAATGTCCGTAATTAACCCCCATTCAAAGCGAGAACGAAGGCGATCTTCTAAAGTTGGGATTTCTTTTGGTGGTCTATCGCTTGAAATCACAATTTGTTTACTTTCTTCATGTAGCGCATTAAATGTATGGAAAAACTCTTCCTGTGTTTGTTCTTTTCCAGCAAGAAATTGAATATCATCTATCAATAAGACATCTACATTACGATATTTATTACGAAAATCGACAGCTTTATTATCACGAATTGAATTGATGAATTCATTTGTAAATTTTTCAGATGATAAATATACAACTTTTGCATTTGGGTTGTGTTCAATTACATAATGCCCAATTGCGTGCATTAAATGTGTTTTTCCAAGTCCAACGCCCCCGTAAATAAAGAGTGGATTATAGGCTTTAGCTGGTGCTTCAGCTACAGCTAAAGAAGCAGCATGTGCAAAACGATTACCAGAGCCAATAACAAATGTATCAAATGTATATTTTGGGTTTAACATACTCTGTGGTAAGTGATTAGACTCATCATGTGCGTGTTTTTGCTTAACAGAAGGGAGATCTATATCCTCTTCTGCCTGACTTTGGGGAATGATAAAACGAATAGCTAGTTTTGCCCCTGTTAAATCATAAAGTGTTTCGGAGATTAGTTCCGAATAATGAGATTCTAGCCAGTCACGAGCGAATTCATTTGGAGCTGTAATAGTTAATACATCTTTTTTTAAGTTATGAGCAGTTGTTGATTTTAACCAGGTTTCATAACTTGGCTTGCTTACCTTTTTTTCTAATTCTTTTAAGGCACTATTCCATAAATCAGAGATATTTTCCAA